>NZ_CP030353.1:300000-532500 GCF_000876675.2 Novosphingobium sp. P6W | reverse complement strand
GCCAGGCACACCTTGTAGCACTGGCGGTTTGTCATGCAGAGGCACGAGATCTTAGGCGGAAAGGTCCAGGTTTACCGGCGGATAGACGGCGGCAACTGGCATTGCTCCGCATCAGTCGGTGGCAGGCAGCGACGAGCCACTACCAAGACGGACAGCCTGTCTCTTGCCAAGCAAGTTGCCGAAGACTGGTACCTCGGCCTGCGCGGCAAACTGCACGCCGGCATCCTCAAGGCCGAGAAGACCTTCAAGGAAGCCGCTGCCCAGTTCCTGCGCGAATACGAGATTATCACCGAGGGTCAGCGCAGCAAGCGTTGGACCGAGGGACATGGTATTCGCCTTCGCGTCCATCTGCTGCCCTTCTTTGGCGACCTTGGGCTTTCCGGAGTCACGGGCGGCAAGGTGCAGGAGTACCGGGTGCATCGGATGTCGTCGCGGGGCATCGCCAACCCGCATTCGAAGAGCAATCGCCCGGTCTCGGACAAGGCGCCCGCCAGAAAAACCTTTCACAACGAAATCGTGACGCTGCGCCAGGTGCTGCGCACCGCCGTGAGCCATGGCTGGCTGCCGCACTTGCCTGACATCTCCAGCCCCTACCGCGCTTCGAGTAAGGTCGAGCATCGGCCCTGGTTCAGTCCTGCCGAATACAAGCAGCTTTACAAGGCAACCGGGGCTTATGCCAAGGAGCCGTTCCACGCGCACTTTGCGTGGAACGCGCAGCAGGTGCATGACTACGTCCTGTTCATGGCCAACACGGGCCTCAGGCCCGATGAAGCCTCCAACCTTGAACACCGTGACGTTGAGGTCGTCATCGACGATGAGACGGGGCAACAGATTCTGGAGATCGAGGTACGCGGCAAGCGCGGGGTGGGCTTTTGCAAAAGTATGCCCAATGCCGTGCGGCCCTATGAGCGGCTGCTCAATCGGCCCAAGCCCATGCAAACCGAAAGCCGCCGCGCGGCGCAGCGACGGCGCTGGGCCGGAATCGAAGAGGCCCCTGAAGCGCCAGAGGCGCAGTTGCCGAAGCCAACCGACAAGGTCTTCCCCGGCAATCACGTAAAGCTGTTCAACGGCGTGCTCGCCAGGGCAGAGCTCAAGTTGGACCGGGATGGCAAGGCCCGAACGGCGTACTCGCTACGCCACACGTATATTTGTTTGCGGCTCATGGAGGGCGCCGATGTCTACGCGGTCGCGCGAAATTGCCGGACCAGTGTCGAGATGATTCAGAAGCACTATGCCGCCCATATTAAGAACATGATCAGCGCCGCATCGGTGAATGTACGCAAGGTCAAGCCTAAGCGTCGGCAGCAGCCCCCACCTGTCCAGTTCGAAGATGATGACCTGATCGACGGCTAGCCGCTGCTCAGCGCGGCGCCTGCCGACGCGCCAGCGCATCCCCTTGCGGGTGCGCCTCGCAGCAGCGCCCTTGCGGCGCTGATGCGTGCACGTACGTGCCTCTAGGCTTTACCGAGCGATCATTGGCGTTCCGGGTGTCTCTGGCGCCGCCCACCGACATCGACCCTTCCCCGGCACTTAGTTCCGTTTTGACTTTCCGGAAGCGGGCATGTTTTCCGGTTTGTTCTTGGATTGCCAATGTCGGGAATTGGACATTCGCGACAGTCCGGTTTCGGATAATGATCTGAAGAATGCGGACATTCATGATGGAGGTGGTGATGACGGTTTCCGCCGATATTGCGGGCGTCGAACATCTTTTCGGTATTCCCGATGCCGGGTATTAGCTCCTTTCGGCAGGCGGGCTCAGCATTCGTGTCCGAGCGTATTTGTCGCTGATCTGAGGTTCTCCAGAACATGGGTTACGTCGTCACGATACCTTTCGTTTCGGGCCGCCCATAGCCGCCGCAAGAGCGCTTCATCGACGAAGTCGTCGAGCTTCCCTGTTCGGAGGCCCGCGACGAAGTCCGATAGATATTCCATCGGCGGGCAATCGCCCGCCTGACGTAGAACTGAAGTCAGTTGCTCAGGTGTTATGTCGACTGCGGTCACGCCCACGTCGTGGACAGCGACCTCGATGCCGGCGCTCATGAGAACGATCGACAGCACCGAGTTTACAGCCGTGCCGCGCCAAGTGATGACGTGGGTGTCGCGCGTCGCCGGAAGAAGTGCGCGCCGGTCGAGGTCAAGTTCGCGGAATGCGTTGCGCCCCTGCAAGAGGAACTCCTTTCCGGCCGCGTCGAGATATGCCGGGACCTCGTGGTCGGACAACACCTCCAGCATCGTCGCAGTGACGCGGTCGTGCAGCTGCTCGTTCGCAGGTCGATCGAAACGGGGCAGCTTGCCGGATCGATGGGGAACGACGTCGAGCACCTTGGCGCGGTCGTCGACCGCCTCCACCCGCCACCTCCGACCTGCGAAGCCGACCAGCGATCCTATTCCTAGGACATTGGTGAGCGGAACGGTTCCGAGTGTCCGACCGCTTGAAACCAGGCGCCATTCCTCGTCAGTTTTGAACACGGCGTAGAAGTCGCGCGCTTGGACTAATTCCTCTCCAGCCTTCCCGAGCATGAGAATGCCGTCTGGCGATTGCTCGAGAAGGTCAGAGCCTTGGGGACCGGCCCCACGCAGGAGATCGGCGTAATCCGCAGGTGCGAAAGCTAGGTAGCTGTCCCGACCGAATAGGAGCTTGTGCGCCGCGGCCGCTCGGACCCCGCCTTGCGATGCGATGAGCGACAAGGTCTGATGCAGCGCCACCGTGGCGAGCGAGGAGTCCTCAACGGATGGTTCGACCCAGTTCGCCTGCAGGAGCCGGACGCAGGCGACAGCCCTCACAGTTTCAAGACGGAGCTTGTCCAGAGGATCGGAATCCGGGTCGAGATGATCCTCGCGGACATAGATCCGAAGCACTGCTGGACTCCCGCGCCGGCCGCTCCGGCCTAGGCGCTGCTTCAGCCCGGACAGCGATCTGGGCGCGCCTACCTGGGCGACAGACTGAACGCTACCAAGATCGATGCCGAGTTCGAGCGTCGTTGTCGCGACCGCAGTGGTTGGCTGATCGCCAGCCTTAAGGCGCGTCTCCAGCGTCTCGCGCAGCTCCTTTGACAGACTGCCGTGATGGGGGAAGAACTCCTCAGGCACGTTGTCGCGCTCCGACCGCTCGCGAAGACGGTCTGCAAGGGCCTCGACCGTGCGGCGGGATGCAGCGAACGCGAGGTTGTTCGATCCGCGCAGGTTCGAGAAGATATGGTCGGCAATCTGGCTTAACGCATCGCTCGCACCGTTCTCCGCGATCTCGTCGATCCCTGCTCCCTCGGGTGGCTCTTCATATCCGCGGATCTGCAATCTGACGCCTGGTCCGCTCTGCGGCGCGCGAAGCACATCGACGCTGTGCGGGCTCACCGCGTTCATCCACCGGCATGCGCCGTCGGCATCGCCAAGCGTCGCGGAGAGGCCGACCCGTCGCGGACGTCCGGACGTGATCTTCCACGCGGCGAAGAAGGGACGCCAGGTGCAGCCCGCGCGGTCCCTGAAGAAAAGCATGGAGTTCGTCGACGACGATCCCATACACGCCACGAAACAGCTTGGCGGCATCAGCAGGGCGACGCAGGAGAAGCGCCTCGATTGATTCAGGCGTGATCAGCGCTACGCCGGCCGGCGTTTTAAGCAGCCGCGTCTTCGGTCCCTGCGGCGCGTCCCCATGCCAACGGGTGATCGGCACGCCAAGACGTTCGCATAGCGGTTCTAGGCGCCGGAACTGGTCATTGATAAGAGCCTTGAGGGGACTGATGTAGAGGAGGCGAAGGCCGTCCCCAGTTATCTCTGCGGCTTCGGTGAGCAGCGGCAGGAACGCGGCCTCGGTCTTGCCCGACGCCGTGCCTGCCATGATGATCACGTCGCTATCCGACCCTAGGATCGAACGGATCGCGGTGTCTTGTATCTCACGCAGGCCGGTCCATCCCTCGTCGCGAACCCAGCGGCGGATTTCAGGATGGAGCCGATCGTACGAAGGGACGTCAGATGCGAAGGTCGACAAGCTCGTCGTCCGCCTCTGGCTCTTCGGGCTCCTCCCTGTCGGGCGATACCGCGCCGATCAGTTCGTGCCACTGCGTGTCGGGGTTCTGCTCCAGGACGGATAGGAACTGGACGAACGCCTTGATGGTGTTGCGGGGCGTGCGGAAGTAGGCCTCACCTATCCGTTTGTTGCAGTGCTCCATGAAAGCGGTCTTCGCTTCGTCTGGCACGAGATAGGCCGACGCATCTCCTAGTGCGAAGACCGATCTGATGTTCCCCAGCAGCACGAGGAGGTCCTCGGGCGAGAGGCTCTGCAGCCGTATAACCGGTCCGCTGAGGTCGATCCGCCCCTCGGTTGCGAAGCTGTTCTCCTCCAGACGCGACTGGAGCGCCTTGTAGCTGTAGAGGCCGCGTCGGCTATCGAGCAGGAATTCCGGTGTTCCCCCGAACACGAAGCCGAGCCCCTCGACGTTACCCTGGAGCACGTCATTGAGCATCCTTAGTAGCTGCTCGTAGTTTTGGTTACGTGCTTGGGAGCTCTGCAGCTTGTAGAGGTTCACCATCTCGTCGAATACCACGAGAAGGCCGGCATAGCCGGCAATGCGAACGAATGCCGAAAGCAGCTTGAAGGTATCATAGACGTCAGCGTCGTCGATGATGCTTCGAACGGGGAGAGCCTGACGCGCTTCCGTTTTGGTGGGATACTCGGCCCTGAGCCAGCGCAGCGCAGCTGCCTTCAAGCTGTCATCACCGTCCTCGTGGGCGCGCCAGTAAGTCTTGAGCACCGTAGAGAAGTCATGACCACCCAGCATATCCAGCAGCGGAGCAAGGCGTCGATCTATGATGCGCTCGACGGGAGAGCCGCCGTCTTCGGCCTCCCGGACGCATTCCGTCACGAAGCGCTCCACGATACTGGGGAGTGCGCCACCTTCGGGCTTAGTGCGCGTGGCCATGTTTCGAATGGCCTCGGCGTAGAGGCCCCGGGCCTGACCGCCAGTGGCATGGAGCCTTCGGTCAGGAGCAAGGTCGGCATGGACCGTGACGCATTTCCGTTCGAGGGCGATGAGGCGCACCAGATTGAGGAAGAAGGTCTTGCCTGCTCCATACTCGCCGATGACGAAGCGAACGGCCGACCCGGCATCTGCGATCCGATCAATGTCGCGGACAAGCGCGCCGACCTCCTGAGAGCGTCCTACCTGAATATGCTGAAGGCCCACCCGCGGAACGACGCCAGCCGATAGCGCCTGAATGATTGATCTGCCCCCCGCTGAGTGGCCCAGAGACTATGATAGTCTGGACCATGAAAGGGGCATTGAATGCCGAGCAAGAAGCACAAGCCGGAAGAGATCATCGGCAAGCTGCGTGAAGTTGAGATTGTGCTAGCGCAGGGAGCCTCGACTGCCGAGGCATGCCGGCGGATCGCGGTCAGCGAGCAGACCTATTATCGGTGGCGCAAGGAATATGGCGGGCTGAAGACCGATCAGGCGCGGCGGATGAAGGATCTGGAGAAGGAGAACCAGCGGCTGCGCCGGGCGATCTCGGACCTGACGCTGGACAAGCTGATCCTGCAGGAGGCTGCACGGGGAAACTTCTGAGCCCCGCGCGGCGGCGACGCTGCATTGATCATGTGCGACGAGAGTTTCCGGTATCCGAGCGACGGATATGCCGGGTGCTGGGTCAGCATCGATCGACGCAGCGCAAGATGCCGCGCGGGGCAGATGACGAACAGGCACTGACCGAGGACATCATTGCATTGGCGAAGCAATATGGTCGTTACGGCTACCGCCGGGTCACGGCGTTGCTGTGCCATGCAGGGTGGACGGTGAACCATAAACGTGTCGAGCGGATATGGCGGCGTGAAGGACTGAAAGTCCCGCAGCGCCAGCCAAAGCGCGGGCGTCTATGGCTCAATGACGGATCCTGCATCCGCCTGCGGCCGGAATATCCGGGACATGTATGGGCCTACGACTTCGTCGAAGGGCGCACGCATGATGGCCGCAAGTTCCGCATCCTGACCATCATCGATGAGGCCAGCCGGGAGTGCCTGGCGCTCGTCGTGGCGCGTCGGCTCAGGCATGAGGATGTTCTGGCGGCCTTAGCCGACCTGTTCATCTCGCGCGGCCCTCCGGCACATATACGGTCCGATAATGGCAGCGAATTTATCGCGACCGCCGTCCAGCAATGGCTGGGGCAGATCGGCGTGAAGACGCTCTACATCACGCCGGGATCACCATGGGAGAATGGCTATAACGAAAGCTTCAACGGGTCGCTTCGCGACGAACTGCTCAACGGCGAGATCTTCTACAGCCTCGCCGAAGCCAAGGTGCTGATCGAAGCTTGGCGGCGGCATTACAACACCGTCCGCCCGCATAGCAGTCTGGGATACCGACCACCGGCACCGGAAACGGCGACACCGCCATATCCGGCCTCCGGTTCCGCTTCGCTCCACCTCCGTCCGGATATGGCGGCGATGGGCTTAATCCACTAACAAACCAAACGGTCCACTCGGTGGGGGCAGATCACAAGATGGCGCGTTCCACCTGATCGGCCTCGACGTCACAGAGAGCCCACGCAACGGCGGCGAATACACCTCGCGTAGCATAAACTACCTGACACACCGGATGAAGGTCGAAACCGGCCAGATGGAGGAACAGGGCAAGGACCAGGTGAAATGGCGCAACATTGCCAAGACCCAAGGGCCAAGATTGGACGAAGTCGGCGACGGACTGGCCTTCACCGTTCCGACTGCCTGATCGAACGCGAATTGATCGATTGATCGGGTCGCTCTACGGTTCCAGCGGAAACTCAAGGCGTTGCGCGCAATCACGACAGGAGACGTATCATGAAGCGCTTGAGCATCTTTGCCCTTGGTCTGGCCGGCTCTGCCGGGCTGGTCGGTGCGGTAGCCGCCGCCGCCGCAGATCGGGCCGGTCAGGTTCCGTCGCTGAGCGCCTGGCTCGGCAAGGAGCCATTCAAAACAATCGATGGCACTACGTTCCTTGAACATCCGGTCACCGTGGCCGCCCTCCGCAAGGCCGTCCTGGACGCGCGCGTGCGCCAGACGATGCTTGTTGCGGCCTCCAACCCCTATCAACCGGTGGAACAGCACGGACTGGAGCTCGCGACCTTCGGGTGCCGACTCCACGCTTGTGGCGATTATGCCTGGACGGTTTACGTCGACCCCAAGAAGCAGACGGCGCGGGTCTGCTACCACGAACCGGCGATGGGTGGCCGTTCGCGCTGGTATAGCCCGACGGGAGCGACGAAGATGGTCGATGGCGACACATGCCCCAGTTCAGGCCAGTGAGCGGCGAACATCATGAAACGCGCATTACTTGGTATCGCGCTCTGCGCTCTCGCCATGGCACCTGAGGGCGCGGCGATCGCCAGGCATTACGCCGCGCCGTCCTCGCGGACGGGCTATGTCGGCAAGTATCCATCGAGCAACTTAAGGGGCATCGCCGCCATGAAGGATCGCCACGCTCGCACAGAGGTAGCAACGGGGGTGTGCTCGGCCATTATCCGCGAAGCGGTGCGCGACAAGGACATGATCACCCAGATTATCAAGGTCGGCGATCGCCTGCGGCCATCGGGCTATGAGAGTCGCAGTGCTGGCTCCGCCAACCTGGCAAACTTGACGGCGCTTCCCGGCAGCAAGGCGGCGGTGTGCTCTTACACCGAGGTCGAGCACAAGCGGTTGGACTGGTGTGTCGACGGCAATGTCGTCGACACCGCATACCCGAGGGCCGAGCCGACGCGGTGCTGCCCCTCTGAGGCTGGCGATCTTGCCAGCCTGGACACGTTCCCAATCGGCTCGATACCCAAGTGAAGGGTCTTGCATATGCAGCCGGAGTACTGCTGCTGAGCGCCGCGCCTTGCGCCGCAGCGACGGGCGATAAGCTAGATCAGGCCTCCGTGGCGCGCGCGATGTACAAGGGTGCCGTGACGACGGCGATGAAGCTCAAGCGGCTGATGTTGAAAGGACAGATTTGCGGTGTGCTTTCGCAAGATGAAGCCACCATCATCCAAGTCAACGCCGACGCGCTGATAGCCGGGGAGGCGACACAACTGTCATCAGCCGATGCCGATTGGGCACGCAGCTATCGCGAAGGCGTAAGCGACGGCGCGTTCCGTTCTGCCGATCCCGCCGACGAGAGATCAGACGAAGCTTGCCGCCGGTTTGCCGCACCCGGCGGCCCTCTCGGCAAGATCAGGACCTGGACGGACAAGCCGATCGACGAAAATGGCATCCGTCTGAGTCCGCGCACATTGCCGTGAAACTTTGAAGTAACGATCCTTGCCCCGGCGGGGCCCCGATACGAAACTTTGCGAGCGAAGCGATACAGGCGGATCAATATCCAGGATGCCCAAACGGCTTGATCGCTAATCCGTGCGGATCCGTGTTGATGCGCGGTACGGACGGTGAGGAGAACGAAGCAATTTCTACGTCTCATTGTCTGAAGCTACGGACGATAATTCTTCAGCCACAGCGTGCGCTTGATCGTCTCGTCCAGGAAGCAATTACTATAAACGATTGCCGAGGCCGTGCCTCCGCCAAGTTCTTCCATTGCCGCATGGCACGTGCTCTCGCGCTCCTTGAGCCAGGAGCGCTGCAGCCCGCGCAGCGTAGCTTTTCGTGACGCGTCGAGCCGGCCCATGACCATCTTGTACGCTTGGTTGAGCCGGGCATCCTGGCGTGTATTCTCGCTGCCAAGGCAATCCATCATGCCGGCGGTGACGCCTTGTGCCGCGTCGCCGCGCTTCATGCAGCGATCGAACAAGGGTGTGTACGCCGCCGAAACCTCGGCATCCGTCTGCGCGAGCGCCGGCGTCGTCGCAGCGATTGCGCCTGCGACGGCGATTGCGATTGCCCAAACTCTCATCATGTCCACCTCAGTGCTTCTGCCATCTTGCCTAAAACTAGCATTTTATTGATCGCTGTGTAATTATCGGTATAGCAACGCAACTCCTACCGTGAAACTCCATGATGCGCGCCTCCCGTGAGCTTGGCGCTAGCAACATGGCCATGGCTGAATTTTCAAACGAGGAAGCATACGCATTCGTTGATGGGCGTTCGATACGCCATAGCGGATCACTTCGTCGGATCCCAGTTCTCGGGCAAATCTTCGAATCCTTCCAGCGCATAGCCCTTATAGCTTGTCCCCGTCAGCTCTCCACGATCGCACTGCATAGAGGTTGTCTCGTAACTGTAGCTTGTGATGATCTGGCGGATTTTCAGATCGGGCCGGCGGAAGCTCCAGCCTTCGGTCACCTTGTAAGTCGCGGTCTTTGGCGAAGTCACGACGACGCCCTGGCTATCAATCAGCGTCTGGCTGCTTCCGTCATCGACGCGGATCGGCTTGGGATCTGCCTTCTTCAAGTCGGCTCGATAGCGATCTTCCAGAAACGCCAAACAATTTGCAAAGCTGGGAAAGCGGCGGGATTCCATTGGTGAGGGCGGTAGCTGGCCGCTAGCCAATGCCGGTGAAACGCAGCTGACCATCGCGAGCATGCCGACAGCACAGTGACGAGAGCCACTCATCCTGGCCTTCTTTGTCATCAAATCAAATCGAGGATCGCTCATCTTGAAAACCTCTCTGCATGGCAGCTGCGCAGTCCCGACATCCAGGATAGTGGCGCTCATCGCGATCAACCGGCCGCTTCCTCAAGCATCGTCAAGACAAACTTAGCCAGCCGCAATCGGAGGGGCGGGATAATCTTCACCATCCGAAGGGCACTTGCCTTGTTTCATGATGCTGGGCGCGCCCGGTTCGAACCATTGCGACGACTGGAAGTCCTCATCGTAGCCCAGCCCATCGTATATACATACTTCGGGCTCCGACCCGTCGGGTGCGAGCACCACGGACCAGTTCCTGTAGTCCTCGGCGTGGTTCTCGCCGCCCCATATCAGCAACCGGCCGCCCTTGACGCGCTTGATCGGAATGCCGAGTTCACCGTCCTTGTAGCGGACGACCGCACGAACCTTTGCATCGGGCACCGCAGCGGCGATCGCGGCCTTCACAGCAGGGTTGTCGAGGAAGCGATGCCCCGCCACGACGTCGAACGGATACTTGCCTATGTATGGCGTCAGGTCCTCTGCCGGTGCGACGGAGGGCTGCGCGGCGGGAGCAGTGCTCGGCCTAGGGGTCTCTGCCGCCAGCTTGGGGCCTTGCGCCTCCTCATCTGGCGCGCTTGCCCTTTGACCGCATCCAGCAATTGCCAGCAAAGCCAGACTTGCGAAAGCAACCACTTTCATACCTTCTCCTCGTTTTATCCCGCGCCGGAAGCCGGGTTTCAGTTACCAGGTTTCAATTGCTGGCCCTGCTCAACCGCCAGCAGCCGTTCGTCCATGCGAAGTCGTAGGACCTGGGCTGCCCGGTCCTGCGTACGAGGGTCCGGCCGTCGCCTTCGCCATCGTCGCGGAAGATGCCGGGCTGGTAGGTCAGGCGCCGACCCTTGCCGGGCAAATCCGTCACATCGACGGAGAGTTCGCGGAACCGCTTGTTCAGGTCCGCATTGGACAGCGCGACCGACGCCGGATCAACATACGCATAATCTACCTTGCCAATCCGGAACGGTTCAGAGGGCACGTCGCGGTAGCGGGCCCGCACTGCGCCGGAGGCGATGAAGGCTTCCAGAAATTCGTAGAACTCGCCCCGCCTACAGGCGCTGGCTGCCTCTTGCAGTAATTGCTGATTTTCGCCTGGCGAGGGCGGGGCCGCACTTGCGGGCGACACTGGACCTGCCAGCGTGATGAATGCACCTGCCACGATGGAGATTCGGCTGAATGCTGAGTGTCGCATAAGGCCCTCTAACTGTCCGTATGAGGGTGGAGACTACTCAAAAATAATCAATGTGCAATTATAATTTGAACATCGATAAATTTTCGGTACGGTCGTGAACTATCAAGGATGTCGGTAGAAGGCTTGACGATGATTTCGTACAGATCTGTGGCTTGCGCCGCGCTTGGAGCGGCGCTTGCGATCATCACGCCGAGCGTCCAGGCGAAAGAACCTGATGCGAGGAAGGTCGCCGCCGTTGATGCCGCCGTCGCGCGGCTTGGCGAAACGATGCAAAAGGCGGATGGGCTTGAGAAGCTGGGCCACTTTGCGGAAGCGGAGCCGGTCTGGCGCGATGCGCTAAACCAGCGCCGCAAACTCCTTGGCGAGCGCGATCCGCTGGTTGCTGCGGGGATGCAGCGCATGGCGCGCAACATCGAAGTACAGGGTGATTTTAGGCGGGCGGAGCCGATGCGCCGTTCGATCCTGGCGCTGCTCCAGGCGGATGCGGCCTCTGCGCCGGGCGTGCCCGAAGCCCATTCGGCGCTGGGCTACAACCTGACCATGCAGGGCAAACTGCATGAAGGCGCAGCGCAAAGCTACAAGGCGCTGGAGATCCTGCGTGCGGCAGGAAAGGGGGAGGCGCCCGAGGCGGCGCACGCGCTTTCCGTCGTGGGGCTCACGCTCGACAAGCAGGGGCTCTACGCCGAGGCCGAGCCGTTCTATCGCCGCGCGCTCGATATCCGGCGCAAGGAACTGGGCGAGAACGATCTGGACACCGCGACCAGCTACAACAATCTGGCGTCTGCGCTGAGCGGGCAGGGGCGGTTCGGCGAGGCGCAAGGTCTGTTCGAGACGGCGCTGGCCATCCGCGAGGCGGACGGCACGGTGCCGGATCTGGTCGCGCAGAATGTGCTCAACATCGCCCTGAACCTCGACAGCCAAGGCCAGTCCGGCAAGGCGAAGATGATGTACGGCATAGCGATCAACATGTGGACGAAGCTGTACGGCGCAGAGCACGTCGCGACCGCCAGCGGATACAACGGCCTGGGGATGAACTACTACCGCCAGGACATGTTCTCGATGGCCGCCGTGCAACTGAACCATGCCCTGAAGCTGCGCGAGGCGGCGCTGGGGCGCTATCATCCTGACACGGCGGAAAGCTACGGCAACCTCGGCATGGCGGAGCGGGCGATGGGGCACGAAAAGAAAGGCAAGGCGCTGATCGCCACGGCGCTCGAGATCGACGAGCGCACACTGGGCAAGAACCACCCGTCTACGCAGGCATTGCGCAAGGCGCTCGACTCCGCGCCGCCGGTGAGCAGGCCCGAACCGGTGGTGGTGGCTTACTGAGGAGCCGCCCAAGCCGAACTGAAGCGGCGTGGGTGGAGGGCCGGGTTTAATTCGGGCCTACGAAAAAATACTCGCCGGATAGCGATCCGTTGTGACCCCAGTAACCCGGCTCGGCGTCGCTTTGCGTTATCGCCAGCATCGGCCCGGCGCGGCCCAGCGCAATCCGGCTGGGCGTCGGCTCGGTGATTCGCGCGGTCCAGCGGCCTTGCGCATCAGCGGCGGCGCTGCCTTGGGCATCGCAGACCCAGCGCCCCACCGACGGTTCGGATGTGTTCGCCGCGAACGACACAGTGCCGGACGGGCTGCGGCGAATCTCGATCTCACCGGTGACGTTGCGCCACTTGCCGATCACTCCGGCGGGCGGAGACAGCCGGATCGCGTTCAAGAAGGCGAGGCAGCGGCGCAGAGTATCGGCAAGGTCCTTGGCCGAACGCGGGTCCATGTACGTGTCGTCGCCGCCGGCCATGAACCATTGCTGGTCCTGTTTCAGCAGCTTGGCGGAAGCGCTGTCCAGCTGCGTCAGCAGCGTCCTGTACCGCTCGGCGATCTGGCGGTCGAGCGCGGCCAGCCCGGCATTGGCGCAGATCAGCTTCTCGTTGTGCGAGGACGCCTTGCGGCAATCGAACGAGGGCGCGGCGGCCATGGCAGGGGTCTCGGTCGGCAGCAGGGCGGCAGGACCGATGGCCGCACATGCGCTCAGATTGCGAACGGTCATGATCGCTCCTTCGAAGAACAGGGACGCTTTCACGGCGATGAAGGCATCAAACTGCATAATGGGTGCCGAAAAAAATGATCGCTGTCGATTTTCAATTTGAACGGTGATCATTTATCGTTAGGCTGCCCTTTGTCATCATGGATATCGAAAAGGATCGCCATGCCATTCGCCAAGCATGCCGCCGCCGTCATCATGCTGATCTCATCCACTATCGGCGGCGCGGTTTGTGCGCGCGCAGAGGAGATCACCCAGGTCCATGCGGCGCTCAACGGCTTGTCCCGGGCCGACCTCTCGGGTCCGTCGCCGCGTCTGCTGGTCATGCTGGAGCGGTGGTTTCCCAAGTACACCGAGCAGGGTCCCTGCGGGCCCGGCACCGACCTGATATCGTCGGATGTCGTCTGTGAATGGCGCGCGCCGGGGGCGAACACCAGTGGCGCGATCCTGCCTGACATGTTCGTGTCGCTGTCTCGCCGCACGCTGGACAGCGTCGTGTTTTGGGGCGAGATGCCGCTCAACACGCGCAACTGGCAATGCAAGAGGGCGGTGAACAAGGAGGTCTCGACGATCTGTATCTCGCTCGTCGTGCCGGCCGAGCGGCGCGCGCGCCTGATCACGGACTGGGCAGCGCTGCTCGCCCGCATCGCGCCGGGCGCGTGACGTCCTCTTATGTGTCTTTGCATCCAATCGGAAGGGAACTGCGATGAGAATGCTTCATCTGGCTCTGCTGGCGGCGGCAGCAGCGCCGATATCTACCGTTTCGGCTGCCGCGCCGCTACAGCACGACTGGAAGACTTACGGCAACGCGCGGTTCGAATTCCTGATCTGCTTCCCGGCGGACCTGCTGACCCCGCAGCCGGAGGCGGACAATGGCGACGGGCGGGTGTTCGTCGCGGCGGACGGAACGCGCCTGGAGGTATGGGGCACCTTCAACGCGCAGAACCTCACGCCCGCGCAAGTACTGGCGCAGGAAACCGCACGTATCGCCGGCGAGCATGGAACGGTCACCTACAAGGCGTCGAAGCCGGACTGGTATGCCTTGTCGGGAACCAAGGACGGTAAGGTGTTCTACCAGCGCGGCCTGTCCGACACGGTGCGCTTCGCCAGCTTTCGCCTTGTCTATCCCAAGGCGGCTGCGGCCACCTGGAATCCTGTCGCAGCCCGCATTTCTGCATGTCTGAAGGGAGCGGAAGGAACATGATTGGACTCACCCAGGCACGCGGCGCGGCGATGGCGCGCGTTCTCGCGGGGCTTCTGCTTGCCGTAGAGGCCATGCCCGCTGCGGCCATCGTGCCTGCGTCTGATCCGGCGATGGACGATCCGGTCTGGCTGGCGCAGTGCGTGAAGAAGGCCGATGCCGAGGGCGAAGGCACCACGTTCGGCTGGGGCCACTGCATGGTCGACCACCGCGAAGCGCTGAAGACCGCGCAGGCCCGGATCGCGGCGCGCATCGTCAAGGCGCTGGAAGGCAAGGGCCCGGCTGGAACCAATTACCCGCGCGCGGCGGCTTCCTTCGCCGAAGCGCAGCGGCACTGGATGGCATTCGTCGATGCCGACTGCGGGATCATCGATGATGTGTTTGGCTATGGCACTGCGCAAGGACTGGCCGGGGAAGACTGTGTGATCGAACACTATCAGCGCCGCAACGATCAGTTGCGGGAGTTGGAGAAGTCTTACTTCAGCAGCTGAAACGATCCATAAGGGCAGCATGCAATGACGATAGGACGATGGTTTCAGGGGCTTATCAGCCGCAATTGCGAAAGCGGCGGGGCAGGTGGCAAACCGACCGGACGCATCACACCGGAACGCCTGGAGGCTATATTCGCCTACGCTAGGGGCACCACGGTGGAATCGATCGGCGCGCTGCACCATGCCCCCCGTCACCTGAAGTTTAACTTGCATTTTCATCCCGACCCATTCGAGATCGACATGCGCCGTGCGGCTTTGCCCTATCGCCGTGACGAGATCATCGCCCATCCTGCCCACCTCGACTTTTCGTACATGCCGCGCTTTGCCAAAATCTCGCTGGTGGATGGCTATGTGGAATACCGCTGGAGCGAGACCGGGCAGGCGCGCTATTATGATTGCGCCGTGACCCACGATCCTGCGCAGATTGCGCTGATCGACGATGCGTTCGACCTGTGGGAGGCCAATCTGGAGGAGCGGCGCATCGCGGACGCCGCCCGCCCCGTTCATGCCGGCCCCGTCGATCGGACCGCCCCGATGGCGCTTATCCGCCATTACATCGCGCATGCCGATCCGCATTATCTGTTCGATGTGCTCGGTGGCCCCGACACCGACGACATCGTGCTCTGGGTCGACCGCGGCGAGGAGGATGATGAGATCGTGAAAAAATGCGCAGCCCTGCTGAGCTTGCCGAGTTTGTCTGCGCGCTTCGATGACATGGCACTGGAGATCACGCGGGGCGGGGTGCTCACGCGCATCGACTACGACGGCGGGGATGCCGACCGCGACGAGACCTTGGCAGCGCTTGCCGGGGTGCTCCGCCCGGACTTCGAACTGCGCTATTGCACGGACAGTCAGGGCAATAGCGATGCCGCATTCCTGCCTTTGCCGCGCGCCGACTGGGAGATGCTGGAACGCGAGTACCCCGCAGAGGTGGCCCGGCTTTTCACGCCGGTCTCGGCAACATTAAAGATCTTTCGATGAAGGAAACGACCGTGGTTCGTGTAAGTCTTCTCGCTCTGGCCCTGTGCCTTACTGCCGCGCCTACCGCGGCATCCACTACCCCTGATCAAAAGGCCAATATTACTGCAGAGGCAGACAGGGTGGCGGGCACCCTTGATCCAGTTTCGGCCGAGGTGCTACGCGGTAATCAGAAGAGGTGGGAGGGCTGGGCACAGGCGCTGGCAAAAAGGGCGGCTGTCATGGTGCGGGAAGGCAAGGCGAGTACGCAGGAACTGGAGGAGGTGACGGCATCGCTAAAGGATCAGCGACGTCAATTCCTCTCCGGCATCCGGCCCGGCGACTGGCAGGGCATGAAAGGTGGCTGGAGCGATGGAATGAAGGAAGTCCTGCTCGACCTGAACGATAAAGGCTATGCCAAGGTAGCCAGCATTTCCCACACCTTTGACGGAAGCAAAGGCATCTGCGTCATTGAGGGAACCGCGGCTTCCGCCGGCGACGACATCGTGGTGACGCCAAAAGATGGCCCAGGCCATGCCGTCATTATACGCCGCCTGGGCATAGCGCTGGCGATTGAGGACGAGAATGTGCAGCCTGGCACCTTGGCACCCTACTGCCAGCCCGGTGGCGCGCTGGCGGGACAGTATTTTCGCATCGAGGGGGCCGACAAGGTCATACCTTGGCTGCTGTACTGAAAGCGTCAGGGCACGGGGAGAGTGCGGCGCTTTAGTCCTTCCGGGGTATTGGCACCGGTTGCGATCATGACTTTGCGCAGGCAACTGGTTTCCATGTCCTTCGCGGTCGGCACTCCGCCCTCCTGCCTATCGAGCGTGAAGGTCATGATGCGCCCTTCCGGCCCACGATAGAGCGGGTAGCCCGGGCCGCCATCGGTCACGAACGTCTGGGAAAGCGTAGTGAGGTCCTGCCACCCCGCGCTCTTCGCCGCTGCCGCCAGCCGCGCGGCTGTTAGGCAACCATCGGGGCCGGTTGCGCCGTTGCTGATCTCAAGCGTCAGATTGATCTCGACGTCGAGCTTGTCCAGTTCGACGAGACGGCGCGGGTCCGCGCCGGTCTCGAAGACGGCGGGGTGGTCGTCGCCTAGCGGGAAGGCCGCCTCGCGGACGGCGATCAGCATTTTCCAGTCCTTGCCACTTGCCATCGTCGCATACGCAGTCATGCGGCGTTCGCTGCGGATCGGCTTGATCCCCGGAAGCCCGAAGCTCAGCGCCAGGCCGACATGCTCCATGCGAGTGCCGAGGGCACGTTCGATCAGATGTGCAATGCGCCCAGCCAGATCAGTTTCGTCGTAAGGGCAGGTCGCGGTGCTGAGCGCCTGCGTGTCCGGGTCGGCGCCGAGCGCTTCCGGCCCTGGGCGGCACAAAGTCAGTCGCGCGGCCGGTTCGGGCTGCGCGATCGCCGGAGGGGCCGAAGCTGCAAGCAGAACAGCGACAAAAGCGGGGGCGATCTTGCGCATGAGTCCGAATCTCCATCGTGGCGAGAGTAAGGTGCGGGATAAATAGACATCGGTCAATTATATATTGAACGTTGAGTATTTTGTGGCAGATTGGGTTCCAGATCCAAAATGCGATTGAGGAAGGACCGTTCATGACCGTCAGTAATCCTGGCTACGCTATCGCTTCGGCCATCACTCTGGCCATCGTCGCACCGGGGGCCGCGCATGCGGCAGCCGGGGCCGACCCGTCGTTCGATTGTGCCACCGCGAAGATGGACGAGGTATCGCGCGCGATCTGTTCCGATCCTGCGACCGCCGCGCTCGACCGCAGGATCGCGGCTCGCTTCGAAACCTTGCGCCGGGACCTTCCCGAAGATGCAGCCATGGCGCTGGCCGACGACCAGCATTACTTCGAGGAACTGCGCGGTCTCGCCTTCCGGGCCTCGGGCGGCAATGCGGCATCCTTGCAGGCGATGCTGGCTGAACGTGCGTCGTTTCTGGACGCGGTGGTCCTTGGTGGGCCGCAGCTGCGCGCGGGAACCTGGCGCAACTTCACCGGCGCGGTCACCGTGACCGACGACGGCAGCGCGATGATCGTCGAGATGCAGCCAGCTTACGGGCAAAGCATCTGCAGGGTCACGGGAAGTCTGGAAGGCGCGGCGCTGGCGGGCAAGGTGACGCTGCACGGACAACCCGGCCGCGGCGTGGAACTTGGCCGGTTTGGAACCGTCATGGTCGTCACCGACAGCGCCATGGCGCCCGCAAGTCCTTGCGCGCTGGGCGGTGAGCCGTTCTTCCGGGTTGCCGTTCAGCCTGAGGCGAACGGTGTCACGGAACCGTAAAATCCTCGCAAGGAGGCAGCGGTGCATCGGGTCGGTAGGCGCGAGCCGCAGCATCAAAAGTATAGCGGCGGTTGTACGTACAAGTCTTGTCGGTTTCTTCGACGAGATCCGCCTGGGTTAGCGCAGGCATCTCCAGCGAGTCCGCCTGACGGTTCACCCCACGCGGGAAATTGGTGGCCTTCATCGCCAGCATGAGATCCGGCATGTTGCCGTGCGTATTGGGGACCGCCTTCAGGGTGCTCGTCAGCGTGTATTGATCGGCGCAGGCATCGAGCCGCTGCTTCATGTCTTTTTCATCGAAGCAGGCCCGGATCGAGATGTCGCTACTGTATGGCGTCTCCATCACTGCGACCGGCTCCTCCCCCCAGCGCACCAGCATCAGGCGCTGAAAGATTACTTCGGCATTGCCGCCGGAATACATCTGGCTGCGCCGCACACCGATCCCGACGAGAACGCCGCTGCCGTCGCTCAGGCGCAGCACGGAGGGAAGGGTGCGGAACTCTTCGTTGTCCTGGCCCTTCTTCGCGGTCCACTGCGCAGCCAGCTTGCCCTTGCGCGTGACTGCGAAGGCACCCTCGCGCGTGCCAGTGACGCACAGGCTACCTTCGGCGGTGCAGAGCGGAGCATCCTTGCCCGCCTGCGTGAGCGGCTCGAAGTTTTGTCCTGTCGCAGGCGGGGAGGCGGCAAGGACGGCGGCCATCATCAAGATAGGGGGCATGCGTTTACCTCAAGCAGGTTGGGGGTGGGAATGCGGCTCAATCGAAATTCTCGCCTACCGGCAGGCCGTCTACATACACTTGGCGGCGGGTGATGGTTCGCACCTCCACCTTTCCTTTGGTGAGACCATTTTCGATACGCTGATTTTGTTCCGCAGTGCGCACTGGATTACGCTCATTGGGGGCCCAAGCTGCGTTGCTCAGACGATAGCGGGTCGATCCATTGTTGGTGACGATCACCGCCTCGCGGCTGCCCGGTGCGTACCAGACCACGCAGGCGGCACTGGTGTAGCAGGCCGAATAGCTGCTCAGCTGGTCGTAGAGAGCGGCGGGCAATTGCGAGCCGCTCGGGAGAACGATAAGATGATCGCGATTATATGGTTGCGGCTTGCCTTCCGCTAACTGGCGCGGTTCGAGCGCATAACGGCTGTTTTCCTTGAGCGCATATGCGGCGGCAGCGCGGATTTCCTTCGTGCGGCCTTCCTTCGCCAGCCGGGCCACGGCGTCCTTCCCGGCCCGGCCGAAATCGAAACGCAGCGCGGCCCAGTCGAACTGCTTGAGGGGAACGCGGCCGCTTTCCAGCATCGCCACCTGATCGCGCGCCGACATCGTGCCGAAGTTGAGCAGCGGGGTGGCCAGTACCAGCGCCAGCACCGCAAGGCCCATGGCAAGGCGCAAGTTCGCGGTGCGAAGGTACGGCGCCGCACCAAGCCGGCGATGCGCCAGCGTGACGATGTAGGCGAGGCCATAGGCGCAGGCGATCCCAGTGAAGATCACTGCCCACAGCCGGTCGGGCGTCAGACCGTACTGGTGGATGCGCAGTCCCGTGGAGAGCGCCGCGATCAGCGCCAGCGGCAGCATGCACAGGCCCAGCGCGCCGACGCTGGCGCGCAGCAGGGGGCTGCGCGATTCATGCGGCTGCTCCTCGCCGATCACCGCGTTGGCCAGGCACAGCGCGCCAATGATGCAGCTCAGCAGGATCGGACTGGTCGAACGCGTGGCGCCCCACAAGGGCCCGAGGCCGGTAAACGGGATCGCTGCGAGAAACACCACCAGCCCGACCGCCAGCAGCGGAGCGAGGACCGAGAGGATCGTCGTCACCACCCGCTGTATGAGCGCGAGGATACGATCACGGTCGCGCAGCATGGCCACCCCCGCACCCAGCGCGGCGCCGCTCAGCGTCAGCATCATCCAGGTGTCGTCCAGGAGATCGGCGAGGATGACGATGCCGATCAGTTTAAAGAGCTGGCCCAGAAGCGTGGCCATCGCCCAGACCACGCCAACGAAAGCCCATGCGGAAAGCCAGAGTACTACGTCGGTCCAGGCATGGCGGTATGCCTCGGGATAGGGGATCGTGCGGTTCAGCGCGCCTTCGGTGGGTTGCGCGCCGCGCCATGCCTGGAACAGCGGCGTGCAGATCGCGACCGCCAGCGCGGCGCAGGCCACGCGCCAGGCATCCTCTCCTTCGCCGAACGGACCGTTGAAGTAGACCGTCAGACCCACCAGCGCGCCGCCGACCAGCGCGAAGGCGACATCCCAGCCCAGCCTCCCGCGTTCGACCAGAAAGCCGAACAGTAGTGCGGCCATCGCGACGAAGCTTGCGGCCGCCGCACGCAGGTCCGCGTGATCGAGGTTCGGCAAGTACTTGTCGGGGCGTATAATCCAATAGATTAGCAGACCGGACAGCCCACCCAGCAGGGCCAGGCCCCATGCGCGCATCGTCCAGTTGGCGGGTTCGGTGTCCGTTTCATCCTGTGGAGTGAGAATGTTCATGGCTGTATCCTAGCCTTCGGGTGTCTGACGGCCCGCGATTGCCATGCCATTTTACGGCAGAGCGTTTTCGTCAAATCCGTTTGCAGACACCATGATGCGGCATTAATGAACATCGATCAATTCATGATTTGATCGATGTTCAAAAAATTCAGGAGTAGAATGGCACGCGGCTGAGTACGTACGTGCCGCCCTTGGGCGAGAACACCAGTTGGTTGGCGAAGTCTGGCGCATCGAGCAGGTATTCGCCCTTAGCGATCGGGCCGGGGGCCTCGCCATCGTCGCTGCCGGGTTTGAAGGGGCGGACTTTGCCTGCGCGGATCGCGGCGATCACTGCGGGGGTGAATATCTGGTCGTACCGGGCGAGGAACTTCGCGCGCGTGGCGGCGCTGCGGTCCACTTCGCCGCCTGCGAAGTCCCTGAACGGAAGGGCGGCCATGGCGGCAACCTTTGCCTTGTCCCCGGCCAGAACCGCAGCGCGGAAGCCTGTAAAGAACTGGTCAAAGCCCTGCCGCGCCGGGGCGGCGATGGCCTGAGGGGCGGGAAGGGCTGGCGTTGTCGATACGGCCAGCGCGAGCGCGGCGGCGAATGTCAGTCGGCGGTGCATGGCTGGTTCCTCACATCGTTTCGTCGGTCATCGCGGACAGCTGCCAGCAGGCGCCGACCGGCTGGAACTGGTAGCGCAACTGATACCCGGTATCCGGCTTGGCCAGCACGACTTCGAACTTGCCGCCGCCTTTGGGTGCGGTGCGCATTTCAAGGCCCTCGCGGCGGCGCTCAGCCCCGAGCGGCATGATCGGGAAGCCGAGCGCTGCCCTGGGCAGGCTGGACGTCACCATGCGTGGTTCCGGCTGGGCCTGCGCATCGATCTGGCCGGACGACAGCGGATCAGCGACATGGGCGCGCTGGATATCCGCATTGGCGGCGAATGCGGCGAGGAAAATGTCGAAGGTCTTGCCGGGGCAGGCGGGGGCTGCAGCCATGGCGGGCACGGCGCTGGTGGCGCCAGCAAGTGCTGCGATCATTAGGGAAGTTCGGATCATGGCGTGCTCCGTTAACGGGGGGAATTGGATTCGTAGGCATGGCTGGCGATACTGAAGCGCCAGAGCGAGCCGTCGGCCGGCTTGGCGCGCCGGGCCTTACCGTCAGGTCCGGGCAGGGTGCCCGTCTGCGTGGACTGCAGTTCCGGCCAGCCGGCGATGGTCCTGCCGGTCAACGCCAGTTTGCCCCAGGAGCGATAGCACCGCTCCGGCGCGGTCTCCTGATCGCAGTCGTTCCAGTTGTCGGAGGCATCGACGATCTCCCCGCCGAAGGACCACATGCCGGGCTTTGCCGGGTCGGAGCGAAACAGCGCATGGCCATGCAGGTTCACGCCGCCGCCCGCCATCGTCACAGTGGGATAGCCGACCAGCACTCCGCCGCCCGCCAGGGGCTGTTCCAGATAGGCGGCATCGCCGTCGTCGTCAGACATCGAGGGGTTGCCGGTATTGTTGACGTAGACCGCGCCGAGATCGATTTGCCGCCCGATCAGCGTCCAGGCGTCGCCGCGCAATTTGTACGTGACCTGCGCGATCGGCATCTTCGCGGTCGGGCCGAGCAGATCGCCTGCGCCACCTCGCGGACGACCGATCGCGATCGCGGTGTAGGTCTTATTGCCGGTTACGGCGGTGTCGAAGCTGAACCAGTACGACCATTCCTGATCGCCGATCATGCAGGCTTGCTCCTGCGTGTCAGAGCGGCACAGCGCAGTCATTGCCGCGTTGTAACTGGGCGGGAACGGATCGTGCGCGGTTTGCGCGAAGGCGGGGGGCGCACAGACCGAGAGCATGGAGGCGACAAGCAAAAGCCTTGCGGTTATGGTCATGACGGTGTGCCTCAGTTCACGGCGTTCAGGAAGGCGCGCCAGCTGCTCGCCCAGTGCGCGCGGCGCGCCGGAGTGGCGGACTGGACGCTGCACACGGCCAGGAAATTGTCCGCAGTAGCCGGATCTACCGGCTCGCAGGCCCAGATATGCGCATCGAGCTGGCGGGGCCAAGGTGTGACGACGCTGACGACGGCATGATTCTCGATGCCGATGAGCAGGTCGAAATCCTCATCGTTGTCGTCCTTGGACCACATGCAGGCGCCGTCGAAATCGGGGTTCTGGCCCGTCGGCAACGGGCAGGGAGCGCTCTCGCCCGGGAACAGCGAGGCGAGGAACGTCTTGCCGGGGCCTTTGGCAACGTCGAGATCGGCCGGGGCAAGGGTGCCGAGCGCCAGTACCGCCCGGTCGGGGGGCGGCGTCGTCAGGGCGGAGGCACTGCCGCCGCCGGCCATCAAGGCTGCTGCGGCGATCACGGGCATGGCGTAGCGGAATAACTTTCGCACGGCGGGTTCTCCCTTGTCCAACTTTGCGGCGAACCAAGCATGGACAGGATGTACGACAAGCCAAGTACCGGACATTGGGCGGGTCTCGGCGCGGCGTTCCTGATCGGACAAGGCGGACATCAGGGACATGGTGTATCCAAGCTGTTGATTCTGGCCAAAGGTTTATCCGCCAATTGATCGACGATCAATTAAAAATTCAACGCTGTACATTTTGATATCGTTTACTATAATGAACGACTATGGGTCGCAGATCAGATCACAGCCGAAAAGAGCTGGAGCAGATGCTCATCGTCGAGGGCCACAAACACATGGCGGACGTGGGCTTCGCGCGGTTTTCGGCAAGGGAAGTCGCCAAGCGGATCGGGTATTCGATCGGCACGCTGTACAATGTGTTCGGCACTTACGATCTTCTTATGATTGCCATCAACACGCGCACTTTCGTTCTGTGGACGAATTACATCCGTGACGCGTTGAGCAGGAGTGGAGACGACCGCATCCGTGCCTTGGTGGAAGGCTACTTTGGATTTGCCCGTGCCAACCGCAACGCATGGATGGCGATCTACGATCACCACCTTCCGCCCGACGTGACGATGCCGCCCGAGCATGACGTGCTGCGCGGCCAGCTGACGGAGGTGGTGGTGGAGGAAGTGCGCGCCGTGCTCCCGCCCTCCTGCCAGGGCGAGGCGCCGCGTCTGGCCCGCTCGCTGGTGGCGACGGTGCACGGCCACTGCATGTTTGATATCAACGGCTCGTTCGCGCTGATGGGCGAAAAGGAGCCGATGGCGCTGGCGCTGGCCCGCGTTCGCGAAAGCCTTTCGGCCGCGCGCGCAAGCTGTTGAAACTGTTCTCCGGACGGCGCAATTGATCGCCGTCCAGAATTATATTGAACACCGATCATAATTTTGCCATCACAGGCCTTCCGATGATTCGTCCAAGACTTCGGGAGCGTGTTGAATGCGTGCCTATGTAACCGGATCGGGGCAGTTTCTGCCCGGAGAACCGGTATCCAACGCTGCGATGGCTGACTATATCGGCCGTCTTTCGCCGCAGGCGGAGCGGCTCGGCAGGCTGACGCTGCGCCGCAACGGCATTCGCAGCCGCCATTATGCCATGCGCCCCGACGGGACCACCCGCTGGACGCTGGCAAGACTGGGCGCGGCGGCGCTGGACGATCTGTTCGCCCGCTCGGGGCTGGACCGGCGCGCGGTGGGCTACCTCGCCACCGCCACTACGCAGAACGACCTAATGGTGCCGGGGCTGGCCAGTGGCCTCCATGCCGCGTCCGGCCTGCCGCCGCTGGAGATCGCCAGCCTGCAAAGCGTCTGCGCCAGTGCGATGATGGCGCTCAAGTCTGCCGCGTTGCAGGTCTCCGCCGGAGAGCACGCCGCCGCGCTGGCGGTGGGGGCGGAGTTTTCCAGCCGCTACTTCCGGCCCGGTCATTATCACGGCACGGCCGCGATGAATGCCGATGGCACGTTGCCGGGCGATGCCGAGTTCCTGCGCTGGACGCTGAGCGACGGCGCTGCCGGGGTACTGGTGGAGGACCGCCCGGCGCCGCGCGGGCTGTCGCTGCGGATCGACTGGATTTCGCTGCGCTCCTTCGCCGATCGGTTCGCCCCGTGCATGACCGCCGGCGCGGCTGTAGACGGGCCGGAGAACGGGCAGGGCGCCCTTGTGCCCTGGAGCCATTTCCCCACGATCGCCGAGGCCGCGCAGGCAGGCGCTTTCCAGCTGCGGCAGGATGTCGAGGCGCTGCACCGCATGCTGCCGGTATGGCTGGGCGAACTGATGCGGCTGGTCGACGAGGGGCGGGTCGATCCTGCCGGGGTTGACCATTTCCTATGCCATTTCTCCGCCCGCAGCCTGCGCGACGAGATGGTGGCGCTGGCGCACAAGGCCGGGTGCCTGATCCCCGAGGACCGCTGGTTCACCAACCTTTATGAAAAGGGCAATGTCGGTGCGGCCTCGCTGTTCCTGCTGCTCGACGACCTGCTGCGCTCGGGCAGGCTGGCAGCGGGCCAGACGGTCCTGTGCGCCGTGCCCGAGAGCGGCCAGTGCGTGATGGCCTATGCGATGATGACCGTGGTGGACGGAGAAGAACCATGACCGAGGTACTTGAGGTCGCCGATCTGGAAACCGGGCATCTGGAAGCGGCCCATCGGGGCCTGGCCCGCGTGTGGATCGAGTTCGAGAGCGGGCTGGCGCAGGTCCCGGTGATCGCGCGGCTGCTTTCGCGACGGCTGCGGATTGAGGACTATCGCAGCCTGCTGTTCAACTTGCGCCAGCAGGTGGTGGACGGCGGCCGCTGGATCAGCCGCGCGGCCTCCAACGTGGAGCACGAGGACCTGCGCTCGCTGTTCATCCGCCACGCGGCGGCCGAGCACCGCGACTATCGCATGCTGGAGGACAACTACGTCGCTGCCGGCGGCGCGCGCGAGGCGATCCGGTACGGGGTCAAGAACATCGGCTCCGAAGCGCTTTCGGCCTTCATGTTCCATGCAGCGTCGCAGGCGAACCCGGTCGGGCTGCTCGGCGCGATGTTCGTGATCGAGGGCCTGGGCAACCGCATGGCCGGGCCATGGGCCGAGGCGATCCGCGCGCAGCTGGCACTGGACGAAGATGCCGTCAGCTTCCTGGCCTATCACGGCGAGAACGACGAGGACCATCTGGAAATGTTCGACCGCGCGCTGGCGATGGCGGTCATCGATGCTGCCACGGCAACGGCGGTGGTACGCCATGCCCGCATCGTCGCGCGGCTCTACCGGTTGCAGCTGGAAGAACTCGACAATGTCTGAAGACATCCCCGGCCTAGACAGCTGGGACCGCAGCGATCCCGATCCGTGGCTGGCGCTGTCAATGGACCGCTCGCTGCCGATCGCGCCTGCGGCCAAGGCCGCGCTGATCCGCGACCAGCGTTCGCGCAGCCGCCAGTTCCTGTTGCCCATCGTGCGACCTTTCGCGCGGATGTGGATCGTCATCGCGCAGCTCGTCCATACCGTGACGCCGCGCTGGCCGCATGCCCCGCGCTTCCTGCACGCCAGCATAGCCTTCGGGATGAAGCACTTCCTCACCCCCGACGCCAACCGGCTGATCCTGCGGCACTTCCATCTGGGCGCGCAGATCCTGCGCTTCATCTCGGACAATGCGACGCCGGGCTTTCACCCGCAGTTGGAGCCGATGACCCCGCGCCGCATCGACGACGTGCGCGCCAACCTGTTCCTCAACCACGACCTCAACATCTACAACTACCTGATCGGCCTGAACGCCGAACTGGACCGGCGCGGCAAGGACATCGAAAAGGTGGCGCGGATCGACTTCTCCGCCATCGCCGAGGATGTCGAGCTGGAGGAACTGCCGCGTGGCGGCTTCAACGTAATCGACCTTCAGACCGCCATCGAGTGCTACACCCCCGCTTATGCGATGTTCCTCACGGACCGCGATTTCTGGCGGGCCACGAACTCGCTGCAGCTGGACGAGACCATCGGCCTTTACGCCGCGCGGCTGACGGGAGAGGAAAAGCACCTCGCGATGATCGTTAACGGCCATCCGCTGGTGCCGCACTCCACCTTGCGTGCGGGCTTCCGGCTGGTGCTGCACGGCCTGTCTACCGAACTGCTCCACGGCTTCCTACTGCACATGAAGCGCCGGCAGGCCGACATGGAATGAACCGGTCAATGATTGCCACACGTATCGCGGTTACGGCGCTGACCTTCCTTGCAAGTGCCGCCGCCCTTGCCGCTCCGCCTGCAAAGGCGCCGCCGGTGGAGGCCTATGTCGGCAAGTATCCCTTCGACAAGGTGGACGGCGTCAGCTTCCTCGACCACCCGGCGGTTCGCGCGGCGGTGACGCGCGCGGTGAGCGATCCCAAGGCGCGCGCATGGCTGCTTGATGCTAAGGGCAGCCCGTTTCCCCAGGTCAAGCGTGAGAACGCGGAGCTCGTCGTCATCGGCTGTCAGCAGCATGCCTGCGACCGGCGCAACTGGGCGATCTACTTCAACCCGGCCAGCAATCGTACGCGGGTCTGTTATTCGGCAACCGGCGCGCAGTCGCGCTGGTACAACGGCAGGGGTGGTTCGCGCGTCCTTGCCGGGTCGTGCCCGTCATGAGCCGGCTTGTCACCGTGGCCGTATCAGTCATCGCGCTTCTGGCTGCGCAAGCTCCGGCTTTGGCGCGCAGGCTCGGTCCACTGCCGCCGCAGGCGAACGTGCCGACTGGGCCGACGCAGTGCGTGTTCGGTGCATGGCAACGCTGGGAGGGCGGGGCGGTGCGCGTCATGGCCGCGCCCGACGACAAGTCTGCGCTCCTCGGCACGCTGCCCGCCCCTGACCAGACGCGCGACTATCCGGTCTATCTCGATGTGATCGGCACCGCTCCCGGCTGGCTGCACATCGCCCATGCGTCCGATGCGCAGAACGAGCAGGCCGGCCATCCTCACCGCGAGGTCTACGCGGGAGAAGGGTGGGTCTCGTCCGACACCGTGAAGATCGGCGTGCAGTCCGCGCGCGGCTATCTGCTGCCGGATGCCGCCTCGCCGCGCATCGTCGACCTTGGCGACAGATGGCTGACCGAAGTCTACCGGATCGGCGAGATCCGCGGCTGCAGCGGCGACTGGGTGCTTCTGACCTATCACGACGACAGCGACGTTCGTGACATGATGACCTTCGGAACCGCCTGGTTTCGTGGCATTTGCGCCATTTACGAAACCACCTGCGATAGGAAATCTGTCGATACGCCGGAGTGATCCGGCTTCCCCTAGATCGAACTGAAAGGCACACTCTTGATGAAGCAGCTACTCCTTCCGACCGCGATGAGCGCACTGGCCCTGCTGGCGGCCTGCTCCTCAGGCGAGCATGGTCCCGGCGGCGGTGCGAGCGATACCGCGTCCGAAGCCGCCACCGGCGTCATGTCCGAGGCGGCGATGGCCGAGGAGAACGCCGGTTTCACCTCCGAGATCAGGGAACTCGCCTTCGATCCGGTATCGCAGCTGCCCAGGGCGCCCGCCAGCGCGGCCAGCCGCTCGGAATGTGCGGGGCAGGTCATCGATGCCAAGTCCGCCGCCGCACGCGCGGTTGCCGGGGCGGGCTGGGGCGTGACCGGAGAAGCGAAGGTCGGCGATTACCAGCTGGTCAGCTTCGCCGGTTCGTTCGAGCCGGGCACCAGCGGTTCGTGCTTTGTGAGCAAGGGCAATGTCGGCGTGTTCGAGGGCACCACCTTGCGCGCCGTCGCCTATGCCGGTTCGGGCAGCAAGGAGACGATCGGCCGCATCCAGCCCTTCGGCAAGGACGGCGCGCGCATCTGGCATGGCGACATCGTTCCCGCGCCAATCGCGGACATTCGCCGCAGCGCGCAAGGCCTGGTGATCGGCAAGCTCGCTGCCGAGGAGCAGACCTGTGGCGGCTCAGTGCCAACGATCAATGAAATGCCCATCACCCGCGCCCGCAAGGAACTGATCGCGGGAGGCTGGAGCCCGGTGAACCACGGGACCCCCGATGACCGCATCGACGAGCGCGAACAGGCACTGGCGCAGCTAGGCGTGACCGAAGTGGACAGCTGCTCGGGCACCGGGTTCGGCTATTGCAGCTTCGATTATCGCAAGGGCAAGGCGAAGCTTGGTGTCACCACCGTCGGCGACAACGAGGACCCAAGCGTATCGAACTACGGGGTGCAATGCGACTGACAGGACATGCCATGTCATGCTTTTGGACAAGCGGATGCGATTAGACGCATTGACTGTTCCCCTCCGTCATCCGCGGGCAAAGTAAGGAGGCTTTCTGCCGAGGCTTTCGTTAGTGTTACGGATCAACAACCCAAGGTCTCGGACACATGACGATGGAAAAGCGCGGCACACTTCAAGCCGCGATAGCGAGGCGCGGTTTTCACTACATGCTGGCCGCCATCACCTCCGGGCTCAAGGAGGCGCGCGATGCGAGGTTGAAATTCGCATGCTTCCGGCCGGAACTATATGCTCGCAGTTGAAGCTGAGGCGCCCGTCTCGGTCGGGCCACAAAAGAGTATAGGCAAGGAACGGCTCTGGGACAAAACCGACTTTCGTGAGCCGGGCCGGGAATGGCAGGCCCCTATCCAACACCTGCCATTCCTGAAGCCCCGATCGTCGTTCCAAGAATGCGCGCGACTGGCCGATTGCGGAATGGAAGCTTTCAGACAATCACGCGCGAGAAGCGGACCCTCATTCTTGGGCGCAGGCAACCATCGCCTGCGCCCCGTATCGAGGCGAGCCCATTCGCAGTCGATCCAAATGTACCATGAGCGAGATGGTCGTCAGCGACACTGAGCGACCTTGCCTGACGTCATGGCATGCCGGCGAATCCGGCGGCGGCGGCGATGGCGGGTGTCAGGGCACGGCGCAGATCCGGGGCAATCGAGCAAACGAGCTGGAGATCATCGAGGAAGCCGTTCGCGACTGACTGCTCCTTCAGCGTATGGGCGAGTTCCTCCGCCCAATTGCCGATCATCGACCGCCATCCCTCTCGATCAGCATGCGCCGCGGCGGCGGTCAGGCAAATCAGCAGTTCACGCTGCGCATCGGGCGGCGCCGCGCCATCAATCCGGTTCTTGCGCACCAGCATGCGCAGCTCGTTGGCGAGATCGGCACTGCGCGTGATAGCTGCGACACCGGCAAGGCCCATGAATAGCAACTCGCGCGATCCGGGGCTGGTTGCGGCGGCGAAGCGATGACCGTTTTTCCGCATCAGTTCGACCACCTGCCCGACCCGCGCCTCGCCCAGCGGGAACAATCCCCGCAGGTTGATCAAGCCCAAGATACTGGTCGGGGTCAGAACATCCGGCTCCAGAGCGGTGTCGAGGGTAGAGGCAAACGCCGTCGGGATCTCGCCTAGGTCCACACCATCCACACCCTCGAGCGGTCCCGGGCCGAAGCTTTCCGGAAAGATGAGGTTCCCGCCAAGACTGTCCTTGCCTGTTCCGCGCATCAGATCGTGCAACCTGCCTGGCGGGATCACCAGCCCTTCGCGCATCGCGGCATTATGGATCCGCCCGAGCAGCTCTGCCTTGAGATAGATCGGCGAAATCGCCTCCGGGTGCCATCGCGGCTCACGCTGCTGGTCGATGGAGGCCTGGAAGTAGAAGGGCCGGGCACGGGTATGGCTCGCCCACTCGGCAAAGTCCGAGTGGGGCGGATTCGCACGGAGCGTCCGCAAGAGAAGCGCGGCATGCGCGAAGGTGGCGAGCCGGCGCTGGAAGGGCGGCCAGTCCGCCAGCACCTTGGTTCTTGCGAGTTCACCGCCCGTCACGATGAGCGAGGCCATCATTTGGTGCAGCGGGCCAGTCTCGTCGTCCGAGTCCAGATCGCGCAGTTGTTCGTAGAGGATGATCACCGATGGTTCGATCGACGGGTGCCGCGCCACGGTCAGAAGGCCGAGTTCGATCGCGCCACCCTTCGACCAGGGGTCGTCGACTTCGATCGCCCAGCGCAGCAGCGCCTCGATGGTTTCGAATGGCAGGCCTGGCAACGGTCCGGTTGGGATGATCGCAGAATGGGACGCAAGTGCCAGGGCGACCTTGGCGGCCTCGAGCGGATCCCATGCCAGCAGCCGCGCGACATGGCACGGCAGAATTTGCTGAATAAGCTCGTCGATGCTGCCGGCGATCTCCGCACCGCACAGATGCTCAAAATAGGTCCGGCTATCGGGCACCATCGACTCGATCGCGACCCCGCCGCTCTGCGCCAGCACTTGGGGCAAACGCTGGAGAAAGGCTGCCGGCGTCGCGATGAAGAGCCGCTCGAATGGTACGATCTCTTCGTCCTTCAGCTCGCGGAGCGCGAGGACGTCACGCCATTCGGGATAGGCATCGGGCGCCAGGCCGGCTGCATCGAGATTGGCTGCCAATTCGGCTAGGCGGACCTCGGGGTCTGCGTGCAGCACCCTCAACGGTGGTAAGCCAATCCTGCGTTCACGGTTGTCGAGAAGCAGCGCGGGGCCATCGCCGTTGCGCTCCAGCGACAGCGTCCAGGACTTGCCGGCGTCGTCGTGCATCTCGCGCTGCGCTTCGCCGGCATGCAGGGCACGGAGGTGATTGAAAAAGGGAGTGCGATCGAATTGAACGTCGCTTTCGAACACGAGCCCGGATTGGACCTCTACGCCGACCGCCTCGCGGAAGTCATCATCCTCGACCAGCGCCAGTTGCATCTTCTTGGGGTAGAAGCTGAGCATCTCCGCGCTTGTCATCGCGGCACCCAAGCCCGTGCCGTCGCCAGCGCCGGGGTTCACCGTCACCCGCTCCGCGATCATCGAGCGCAGGGTCTTGAGCAGAAAGCGATAGGCGTCCGGATCGCTATGCTGGGCTGGCACCAGCACCTCCTCGTAGAGCCACGCCTCCATACGCTGCTGATCCGCAGCCGAGAGCTCGACTTGGCGGATCATGAGACTGCCCAGCGACAGCACATGGCCATAGCTCGCCGCCAACCCGCCCTCGCTTTCCGTCACGGCAGCGATCCACGGCCGCATGTCGAGCAGTCCGAACAGCCAGTTACAGCGGGCGCGAGCCAGTGCATCCTCGACGCCGGCCCATTGCGCGTGGATGACGCTGGATATTCCCTGACGCGCGCGGTGTAGCCAGGCATCTTCCGCCGGAAGCCGCAGGAATCCTCGCTGTTGAACGAGCAGGAGGTTTTCACGGATCGCGCGCAGCTCCGCGGTTTCGCGCATCACCCCGTCCTTCGCCTTGCTGCGTGCGACGAGCGAAAGCAGTTCCGCCCCGTCGAGCGGCACGAGAAGCGCGCCCGCACGGCGCAGCCCACCGCGATATTTGGCAAGCATGTCGGCGGGAAATAGCCTGGCGATGAGGGCACAGCTCGATAGAACGGCAGCGCTCCTGCCGTTCTTCTCAATGGCGCGAGTTTGGTTGAGATAGCGGTCGTCGGAGATGATCACATCGACCTCGTCCGCGAGCTCGGCAACCGCGATGTTGGGATGGGACAAGGGATCCTCTTCGGAGCGCGAACGCCCGAGGCGAACCTTTCCATGCGCGATACCTCGCGAAAGGCTGTCGCGAACGACCTCGATCGCAGCTTCGACATCGGCGCCGCGCCGTTCCGCCTCTATCAGGCCGCGCGCCTCGTCGGCTAGCTGATCGGAGACGAAGATCTTGAAACCGCCTCGCTGCAGAGCGTCGAACACCCGCGCGGTATCGAGATAGGAGACGCTCAGGTCATCGAGATAGAGTTCCGCGCCATCGGCGATCTCCGGCTCCCCGGGCCAGCGCGTCTCCACGCGCTCCAGATAGTGCCGCGCAAAGCCTTCGGCCTCCTCGGTGATATGGCCTTCAGCGAGCTTGTCGATTAGGCGCTGGCAACTGACCAGATGCCCTCGATATGCCGAGAGATCCGCAGGCTCATCACGGAACGAACCAACCTTGGTCACGGGCGCGGAGCGGACAATCAGGCGCTGCAGGCCATCCGGCTCGGCGACCTGAACCGTGGTCAGCATCGCGGCGAGCGTCCGGCCGACCTGCTCAATCAGGGCTCCGGGGCTCTGTTGAGACGGGACATGGACATGGAGCCTGTTCGCGAGTAGCGCTTGCGAGTGACGGTGCGCGGTGCGCACCCGGCTCGGCTGATGGATGGCAAGGCGCTGACGCTCCGCGAACAGCCAGCCCAACATATTGTGGGGCAGGATGATGCCGCCACGGTCGATCACACGCGGCAGCATTCCGAGCAAGGCCAGGCTTATGGTGGCGCTGCCATCGAGCGCTATCCGGGTGCTGTCCTTGATGGCTAAGTCGATCTCGCCCGGCGCCCCACTGAACAGCGGCACCGCGAAGCGACGCCGGGGATCGGCTTCGTTCTGGTTGGCGATCATCGCGATGAGCTGGAGCTCGAGTGTCGGGCGGCGCAGCAGCTTGGCGGCAACGTGCATCGGAATGCTGCCCGCCTTCAGCTTGTCCCAGATGTCGGTGCTGTGCCGGTCCCAACGCGGCATGTCGGCGACCAGTTGCTCAAGGTCTGCCGGATGGACCGGACCTTCGGGTCCCGACGTCCGCGCCGCCCCTTCGAACCACTGATGCACTTCGGCATCGTCTTCCAGGCCAGCGTTTAACCCCAAGACATAGCCGGCCAGCAGCACTTCCGGCTCTTCCGGCGCCCGTTCAACCGCAGCGCGGATCAGATCGAGCGCCTTGTCGGACTGGCGTTGCTGGGCAATTTGCGCGAGCTCAACCAGCTCTTCGGCGCTGCGCGATGACCGGTTCGCCCATTCGCTTTCGATATGCGCGTCGAGTTCCGGCCATCTGCCCGACGTAATCAGGAGGTTGATCCAAAGGCCCCTGTCATTGCGATCGTCCCGCTCGGCGCGAAGCGCGGCAAGGCCCTGTTCGGCGGCGACGAGATCGCCGTCGCGCCAGTCAGTCCAGGCCTTGGCTGCCCGCAACTCCGGCGATGCCGGTACGATGTCGGGAAAGTCCGTGAAGATCTGCCGGAGTTCGGCGAAGCGCTGATGCGCCTCGAGAAAGCGCACGACCATCGTCGCGTCGACGGCTGATCCGGTCTGGGCGATCAGCCGGCGCGCGCAATCCCAAAAACGCTCTGAATAGCCTTCGATCGCCAAGGATTGGGTCAGCTGCATAAGATTATGGGTCGAGGGGACCGTGGCGTAGAGTTGCTCGGCCATCGCGACCATCGAGCCCTGCGGTGCAACCTCGATCAATATCTGCGCCTGGGCCGCGAACGCGGGGTCGAGGTCCGGCAGATAGTCGGCGAGGCGTTGGCGTGCCTGGGCGTGTCGGCCAGCGGCCATCAACGCCTTGATCTCGACTTCGGCCATGCCCTCCCGGGTCAGGTGACGCTCGAACAGGTTCCGGTACCGGTCGAAATAGTCCGCGCTGGCCCCCGCATTGGGCTGCTCGAGGACGAGCGAGAGCCGGGCAACCGCGGCATGGCCGTCGCCCAGCGGATCGAGCGCGGCCTGGCGGTCCAGTTCTCGCTCGATTACATCGCGGTCGAGGAGTGCGCCAAAGGCCAGGCCGAGCGGGACCAGCGCAATGGCGTCGGACCCGCGAAGCCCCGCGTCAAGCGCTTCGATCGCAGCCGCGGCGCTGTCAGGATCACGCAAGTCGAGCCACAAGGCGAAGGTGCGCGCCAGGATCGCGGTGTCGTCACAACCAAGCACGGTGCCGTCCCGCCAGCTGCGATGGAAGTGCGTCGCCGCGGCACGGCGATCCGCCAGTTGGTCAGGCGTGTCTCCCAAGGGAAAGGTCCGCAAGTCGATCGGCTGGCTGAAGGCGACCAGCGCCTTCAGTTCCTCGGCGATCAGCGATCTAATCAGCCGTGCTCGTCCCAGATGGAGGCTGAGCGCAGGCGCCTGGTCCACGTCCGCCTCAGTGATGATCGATGCCAGGGCATACGCATCATCCCATTTGCGCTCAGCCAGGATGGTGGTGAGGAGCAGAAGGCGCCCATCAGCGTCGACGGTTTCCCCGCCCACGCCCGCGGTCACTGCCCAGTTGAGCATGGCTGGGCCGCCCACGGCATTGCGGACGATCTGGAGCGCGGCGGTATGCTTCAAGGGCGTATCAATCGGCTTGAGCGCTGCCAATCCGCGTGCCATGTCGCTGATCCTAGTCATCTGAATCTAAAGTTCGCCACATAATGTGCGTTCTGCGGTCTGGCAGAAGCGCTTGACCGAGGCGAGGATCTCGTCTGCCGACTTTGTCCATCGGTACGGTTTTGGGTTCTGATTGTGGCGTTCGATGAAGGTTCGGATGTCCTGCTCCAGTTCGCTCGTGGAGGTATGAACGCCGCGGCGCAACTGCTTGCGGGTAAGCTCGGCAAACCAGCGTTCGACCTGGTTGATCCAGGATGCCGAGGTTGGCGTGAAATGGACATGGTAGTGCGGGCGGCGGGCGAGCCATGCCCGGACCAACGCGGTCTTGTGGGTGGCGTAATTGTCCATGATGATGTGGACATCGAGGTCGCGCGGTACCTGCGCGTCGATCTGTTTGAGGAAGTCGAGAAACTCGGTGGCGCGGTGCCGCTTGTAGCATTTGCCGATGACAAAGCCCGAGGCAATATCGAGCGCTGCGAAGAGTGAGGTCGTGCCATGGCGGACATAGCTGTGCGTGCGGCGCTCCGGCATGCCGGGCATCATCGGTAGGACCGGCTGCTCGCGATCGAGAGCTTGAATCTGGCTCTTCTCGTCCACGCTGAGCACCAACGCTCGGTTGGGCGGCGACAAATACAGACCGACGATATCGCGGACCTTGTCGACGAACAGCGGATCGCTCGACAGCTTGAACGTCTCCGAGCGGTGCGGCTGAAGTCCGAAGGCCGTCCAGATGCGTCGGATCGTCGTGTGTGAGAAGCCAGTTTCTCCTGCCATCGAGCGGATCGACCAGTGGGTTGCGTCATCGGGCTTTGAACGCAGCGTCCGCTCGATCACGGCCGCCACCTGATCGTCCGCTATCGTTCTGGGTCTGCCTGGTCGAGCCTCGTCCAGCAGCCCTTCGACACGATCCTTGAGAAAGCGCCGACGCCACTTGCCGACGGTGTGCTCATGCACTCCCAACTCGGCCGCTACGACCTTGCTCTGGATGCCGTCCGCGCAGCGTAGGATGATCCGACACCGCTCCGATATCGAGCGGGATACCCGCCGCCGACGGACCTGCCGCTCCAAATACTCACGTTCTTCAGGCTCCAAAACTACCGGTGCCGTCGGCCGTCCGCTCGCATTCGCCATGCTGCGCTCCTCTTGTCGCGCACACAACATACAATGAAGCTTACTTTAGTTCCAGATGACTAGCGACCAGAAAGGCTCTCGCGATCGAAGCGTGTTCGCTTGGTGCCGCACCTTCAGCGATCTGGACCCAGCCGGCGATCAGGTCCGGGTCATGCGTGAGCGCGCCAAACCGGGCGATGGCAGCCAGGGCCGGCCCGCGCACCGCGGGAGAGCCGCGCGAATAGGCACCCGTCGCGAGCTTGTTACCGAGCTCCAGGGTTAGGGCTTCGCGCTCGAACTCGACAAAGAAGCGGCCCTTTCTCAGCCGATCACAGGCGCGAATAATTCCGTGATCGATATCTTCCTGGGGGAGCGGTGCAGCTGCTTCCTTCAGCTGATCTCCCAATTGGTCGAGCCGTGCATGAAGGATGCGGTCCGCCAGGCTGAGGCCATGCAACAGATATGCGCTGACGAAGTTGATGGCATATTCGAACGCTGCGAGCCCGAGACCCGGACCATCTGCGCCGTCAAAGCTTGCATAGAAATCGCCCGCATCCCTTTCGAGATTGCCGCGTCCTTCACGCAGCAGATCCGCGCGTACCCCCGCCTTGATCAGGTCTTGTACGCGTGCAGTGTGCAAGAATGCCTGCACCGAGGCTTCGGTGAAAAAATCCGGCGGACTAGCAAGCGCATTCTTGACCAACGCGAGCGCGGTCCGGCCTAGGGTCGCCGCGTCGCCGGTCAGGATTTCGAGCGCCTTGTCGATATCTGGATTGAAGTCGGCAATATCCCTAGCGCGCAGATCGGCGTCGCGCAGCGCCAACTGATCGCGCACAAAGGCTGAGAGAGGTTTGAGCACTGCCAACGCCGTTTTCGCTACTGGGATAGAAGGCAAGGCCATTCCCCGGGGTTCGCCCTTCTGCGTTTGTCTCAAAGGAACAAAGTGGAGCTTAGCAGTCCGCCGCATCTGAACAAGTGCCGGCGCGACCAAGACGGGGCGAAGCTGCCATTTCCTCCCAACTGGACGGGCGGTGGACAAGCAAGGATTACCGCCCAAACCTGACAGGCCGCCTCCTACCCAATTGCTCGACTCGGCGGCAGCTGGCCAAACGACGGCTTTTGGAAGCACCGGTCGACCAATCGAACGACCTATATGGGCGCAAGCCGGACGCGCCAATGCTCTTGTAGACCTGCTATACGACGTCGCCGTTTGGGCATATCCGCACCGCCGCTGCCTATTGGGCGTCCGGAGCCCCGCCCAGCGGGCCGAGATACAGGCTGAATCCCCATAATGCCGCGCACCATCCGCACGCCACCCACAGTGCGGATAGGCCCAGCACCGCGAACAGCGCCGCGCCAATGACTGCGCCCACCACCAGGCTGAGCCATAGCAGCAGGTGAGGGAGCCAGCCAAAGCGTGGCCCGCCGGTCAGCGCGACGGCGAGCGATTGGCCGAGCTTTACCAACGCTCCGGTCATGTAGGTAACGCCGATGCTGACCTCTCCGTCGCGCTGGAACACATTATTTACAGCCCCCATCGTGGCGGCCATTAGCAGTGTTATCGTGTCGCCCCAATGGTCTGCGGGCAAGGCGGCCAAGATCAGCACTCCCAGCACCGTCGCCAGCACCGCCTGTTTACGCCATCGGCCAGCTAGCTTGCCGATCAGCGCCCCGCTAAATACGCCGCCGACAAAGGCGACGATGAGGCCCATGGCCATGCCGGCAACTGCCGTTCCGCCCGCCATTCCCACCGCCATCCGAGTCGAATTGCCGCTCATGAAGGAGACGAACAGGCCGCCCAACTTGAGCAGGCCCAAAGCATCGACCATCCCGGCCAGCGCAGCCAGTCCAAAAGCCAGCGCATAGCGCGGCGCAGAGTCACTGCGCATCCTTCAGGCCGTTCGCTGTCGGGGGGTAGCAGAGGGCGGTGGCCACATGTCGGCCGAACCGAGCGTCCCCGGTGATCGACCTGCCGAACCTTTGTTCAGCGCAGCCCGAGACAATGGCGAATAGGCTCGCGCAAATGCGATAGTGATGGGCCATTCCGAAGTTCACGCCATTGGCGGGCTATTTGGCACAATTCGAGTCAAATGAACCGATGAGGCCCAAGCCACGCGAAACCAGAGCGACGGCAAAATCACAATGACGCACCGCTGACGCCCCATCCAGGTCATGGCAGCGCGCCGCGTGGTTGGGGTGGAGGTGCGGGGATTGGGAGGTGGGGGCATGGTGAGAGTAGATCAGAAAAGTAGGTGATAGGAAAGTAGACGGTGTGCCGGTGTTTGGCCGCACTTCAGTCGCAATTTGATTGTGCGCTTTCAGGCGCATCAATATCGCGTTCAAACGGCTTGGGTGGGCGCGTTGCGGCTAATGCTTGCTGCCTCGCCGGCGGCAACGTCCCAGTAGCAGCTGCCGTTGAAACCTTGATGGTGCCATATCCACAGCAAATGCAGCGTCCGGCCAAACCAAATATGAGAGACAGAACGTTACTCCAAAATTAGCACCAATTCTAGCACATAACATAAAATAGAAGATATAGGTGTTTTCATTCAACAAGATGGAGTTTATCCTTCATTCTCATAACCTGAAGGTCGCAGGTTCAAATCCTGCCCCCGCAACCAACACGAAAACGCCAAACCGTCTCAGGAAAACCCGAGGCGGATTTTTTATGCGTATTTTCCGTATCTTGTGTCGAGAATCCAGCTGTCAGGGCAGCTCATCAAAACCCGCTGGATGCCAGGAAGGCGATTTGCATTTGGGGGTATTTTGTGGGGTAATCTCCAGACCCCAGGAGGAGATACCCCCCATGCGTCTCAAGGATCTGGAATGTCGCCACGCCGCGCCGCGCGATAAGGACTACAAGCTCGCCGATGGCGGCGGCCTTCATCTGCTGGTTCGCCCCAATGGCTCGAAGCTCTGGCGGATGAAATACCGCTTTGCCGGGAAAGAAAAACTGCTTTCGTTCGGCGGCTATCCTGCTGTCAGTCTAAGCGATGCCAGGCTGAAACGAGCCAAGGCCAAGATCGCTCTCAGCGACGGGCTGGACCCCGGTGCCGGCAACGAGACCCGGAAGGGCAAAACCTTCGAGCAGGTCGCGCGTGCGTGGCACGCCAATCGCCTATTCGGGCTCGACAATGCTCACGCGTCGCGGTTGCTGCGCCGGCTCGAACGTGATGCCTTCCCGGTGATCGGTGCGATCGACGTGCGCAAGGTGACGAGCGCACAGGTGCTGGAAATGCTGCGCAGCGTAGAAGCACGCGGCGCGCTCGACGTGAGCCGCCGGATCAAGCAGCACGTCAGTCAGATCTACCGCTTCGCTATTCCGCAGGGATGGGCTGATAACGACCCTGCGCAGTATCTGACTAACCTGCTGCAGCCCAAGCCGCGTGTGCGGCATATGGCCCGCGTAGGCGTTCCCGAACTACCGAAACTTATACAGGCAATCGATCAGTACGATGGCGAAGAAAACCCGCGGCGCCGTGCCGTCACGCGTGCGGCGTTGCTGTTCACATTGCTGACCTGGGCGCGGACAAATGAGACACGGCTTGCCCTGTGGTCCGAGTTCGATGGACTTGATGGCGCAGACCCGATCTGGCGCCTTCCAGCCGAACGCATGAAGATGGGGCGCGAGCACATCGTGCCGCTCAGCGCGCCGGCCGTGGCGCTGCTGGACGAGGTGCGCAAGTTCAGCACTGGGGCCCATGTCTTCGTTGGCGACAAGCCGGGGCAGCCGATCTCGCAAAACACCATGATCTATGGTTGCTACCGCATGGGTTATCGTGGCCGGCAGACAGTCCACGGCTTCCGGGGGATTGCTTCGACGTGGGCGAACGAAGCCGAATGCTACCGGAGCGACTGGATCGAAATGGCGCTTGCGCATGTGGAGCGCGACGACGTGCGCGGGGCCTATAACAGTGCGCTCTATCTGACGCCTCGCCGGCGCATGCTTAGCGCTTGGGCGGACTATGTCATAGGAATGATCGGCGACGAGATGAGCCGCAATGGCGACAGCGTTAAACTTTCAGCGTCCCGCTGCCGCGCATAGTCTTATATTACGACGTCTACCCGGTTGACTGGCCCTTGGTTCGGATGACGTGCCTTAGTCGTTGGCTAGATCCCACTGTCTTCTGTCGAATAGAACATCGGATTGCGCATCCACTCGTTGACGGCGGTTTCGCGCCAGCCGGCGCACCGCGTGGCGATGCGAAGCTGCCTGGGAAACGTCCCGTCCTGGATCTTGCGATAGAGCGTCGCGCGTGAAAGTCCGGTGCGATCGAGCACGGCGTTGAGGCGAAGGATACGGTCGGGGGCGTTATCGGTCACGGCGGTGTCTCCTGATGCGGCGATGGCGCGATTGCCTCGCGGAGACAGCATTTGGGATGGCTTCGATGGGGTCAAGATGGCGAGATTCCGCAGGTTTTACGCCATTGTATCCCGTGCTTTCCTAGGGTCTTCGAAGCTGCTCGGGGCTGCGACGGAAATATTTTCCAGGGTGCGGTTTTGGGCGTCCCGCGGCCGGTGGCCGGGCCGGGCTCTGCCTCCCGCTTCGCGTCGGTCGAGCCGCCTTCGGCGTCTCGCCGGCATGGCCGCTGCGATCCCTGACGCGAAGGGCGGCCCGCGTGGCGGTCCGGGCGGGACGCAGGTGCGTCCCGGATGCGGACGCCGCGCGGGTGCGCGGCGGCGCTGGGCCTTCGGCCCCAAGGTGGCGGGGGGCGTCGCTACCCCCTAGCCCCGCCTCGGCGCGGCGCAACCTGAGCCGCGCTCAGGCCCTCCACTGCGTTCCGGCCTTTCAGGTGCACCCCGCCTTCACCCGGCGGGGCTTTTCGGTTCGCTCCTGCCGCCCCCCGCCACCCTGGCGCCGGTCAATGGCGGTTGAGGAAGGAGTGAAGGAGCATGTCCGAACGTCAGAGCCTCTATGGCGAGGTTACCGCGCGCATCATCGCTGAACTGGAGGAGGGCCGGTTGCCATGGGTGCAGCCTTGGGATGCGAGCAAGTGCCCGTGCATGATGCCGGCCAATGCGGTGTCGGGGCGGGTCTATTCGGGAATTAATGTGCTCATTTTATGGGCAGCAGGTGTCGGCGGCGGGTTCTCCTCGCAGCGGTGGCTGACCTATCGGCAGGCGGCAGCGGCGGGCGGAAACGTGCGGCGCGGCGAGAAGGGGACGGTGATCTGCTATGCGGATCGCTTCACCCCGAAGGATGAGGCGGCACGAGCGCAAAGCGAAGGCGGCGAGGCGCGGACGGTGGCGTTCCTCAAGCGCTTCGTCGTCTTCAACATCGATCAATGCGAGGGGCTGGGCGCGGATATGGCAGGTGGTTCGGTGCTGCCCGATCCGGTCCTGGCGATCGCCGGGGCGGACCGGATCATTGCCGGGTCGGGGGCGGACTTCCGGATCGGTGGCAGCGAGGCGTTCTATGCACCGGGTCCGGATTTCGTGCAGGTGCCGCCGCAGGTCGCGTTCCGAGAGCCGATCAACTGGTATCGCACGGCGCTGCACGAACTCGGGCACTATGTCGGCGGCAAGGGCCGCCTGGAGCGCGATCAGTCCGGAGTGTTCGGTTCGGCAAGCTATGCTCGTGAGGAACTTGTCGCCGAAATGACGGCGGCGTTCGCTTGTGCCTCGCTGGGTATCCAGCCCACCGTCCGCCATGCCGATTACATCGGCGCGTGGCTCGAGGTGCTGCGGGCCGATGACAAGGCGATTTTCCGGGCAGCAAGCGCGGCCAGCAAGGGCGCCGACTGGTTGCTCGCCTGCGGGGAGGACCGGTCATGAGCCGGCAGCCTTCCCGGCGGGCCCTGCTGCGCGCCGAGCGGCGGGGGCTGAGCCGAATGACGCCGTTCCAGCGCGAGGTGTTTCTGGCCCTGCGCGTCGAGACGGTCACATATGCCGATCTCGCCCGGCTTCACGGTGTCGGGGTGGGCGAGATCGAGGCGGCGTTCACCCAGGCGCTGCTGATCCTCATGCGCTTGGTGCGCGAAGGCGAACCGTGGTGGCGACGCCTGTGGCCATGGTGACAAGTTCCTGCCGCCCCGGTGGCTTGCCATCGGGCGGCGGGGACGACAGGGTAGGAAGCGACATGCGAAGCGATCTCGACCATCTTCCCGCCAACAAGCAGCGCGAGCTCGCGCGCGTGCTCCAGCTCGTCTTTGAAGAATTCGAGGACGGCATCGCGCTCGCCACCCACGACTGGAAGAAGAAGGGGCGTATCCTCAAGGTCGTGCTCTACGGCTCCTATGCGCGCGGTGGCTGGGTCGATGAGCCGCATACCGCCAAGGGCTACAAGTCCGACTACGACCTGCTCGTCATCGTCAGTGACAAACGCCTGACCGACCGGGTCAAGTACTGGGCGAAGGTCGATGACCGGCTGATGCGCGAATACGGCATCACCGGCACGCTCAAGACGCCGGTCAATCTGATCGTCCACACCTTGCAGGAAGTGAACGACGGGCTTGCACACGGCCGCTATTTCTTCATGGACATCGCCAGGGACGGCATCGCGCTGTACGAAAGCGACGACACGGCGCTCCACACGCCCAAGCCCAAGACGCCCGAGGCGGCGCTGGCGATGGCGAAGGAGTATTACGAAGAGTGGTATCCGAGCGCCTTGCGCGCCCACGTCAATTTCGATGACGATCTCAAGCGTGGCTGGACGAAAGATGCGGCCTTCATGCTGCATCAGGCGACAGAACGCCTTTATCATTGTGTCCTGCTCGTCACGACGTTCTACACGCCCCACGTGCACAATCTCGCGTTTTTGCGGACCCAGGCCGAGCGGCTCGATCCGAGGCTCGTCTATGTCTGGCCTAGCGACAATCAGCGCCACCGAGCGATGTTCGAGAAGCTCAAGGAGGCTTACGTCAAGGCGCGCTACTCCAAGCACTATACCATCACCGCGGAGGAGCTGGCCTGGCTGGGCAGGCAGGTCGAAGAACTCGGCCGCGTTGTTCAGGCTGTCTGCAGCGAGCGCATCGCGAAGCTGGAGGCGGATGCGCCGGTCGGCTGACCCTCGAGAATGACCCGCCCTCTATCAGACAGGTTCGTCGTGATCTCCGGCTGCTCGGGCGGCGGCAAATCGACCCTGCTCGCCGAACTCGCGCGGCGCGGGCACGCCGTTGTCGAAGAGCCCGGCCGGCGGGTGATCGCCGAGACACTGGCCGGCGACGGATCAGCACTTCCCTGGATCGACATGCAGGCCTTTGCCCGCCGCGCGATTGAGGTTTCGTTGCGGGATCGCGCCGAGGCCCAGCGTCATAAGGGATGGGTCTTCTTCGATCGCGGGCTAATCGACGCCGCCATCGCGCTGGAGCACGCCAGCGGCAAACCGGTGGCCGAGTCTCTCTGCCGCGAGCACCGCTACCACCGTGAAGTTTTCCTGACCCCGCCCTGGCCAGAAATCTATCGCCAGGATGCCGATCGCCGGCACGACATCGCCTCGGCTCTCGACGAGTACGAACGTCTGCTCGCCGCCTATCCGCGCCTGGGCTATAATGTGGTGATCCTGCCGAAGGCGCCGGTCGAGGACCGCGCCGCTTTTCTGCTCGAGCGGTTGGGCGCCTGAATCGGATCTGATCCGCACGGTAATTCAGCCAATCGCGCGGCCGTAACGGCTTTGCCTACCCGTTCGGCGCCGAGGCCGGGATTGTCCTGGCGACGCGGCAATCCTGCCAGCCTGCGTCGTCCTTCGGAACGAAAGCAATGAAGTCCCCGTCCAGGATCAGCGTGGCCTGCGGGCTATGGTATTGCTGACCCATCAACGAAGATTTGCGGACGAGGTTGAGTTGCCGCTCGCCCACCCGGACCCTGGCGCGTCGCTGCTCCGCCTGGAGCAGGAACTGGCGGCCACCCGCACATTGCACCTGGACGGGGGCTTTGGTCGGCTGGGCGGACGTGGAGATTGGCATTGAGGTCGCAGCCCCCAGACCAATGAGCATGACAAGCGAGTAAGACGCCGCGCGGCGCATGAGGCGGGAGCTTTCGTTGACTGAACTCCCTTAAGCCGCAGCCGAGTCTGCGGTTCCCTCCCGAACGGCGCTGGCGATCATCGCGGCGAGCGTCTCCTCCGCGCGCTGGCGCAGGGCATCGTCCTTGGCGTCGAGGTCGTGCCGAATCCATTGCGGTGTCCGTCCGAGCACCCGCAGGATAATGGTATTGAGATTGTCGTCCATCGTCGGGCCTATGACGCTTCGCGCGGCGCCGGGCAATGCGCTTGCGGCGGCCGGCATTGCCCGGCAGGAACCGGGCATGAAGCATTCGATCTTCACCCTGGGTTTTGTGGCTGCGATGGCGGCCACGCCGGCATTCGCGAACCCAGATTCCGCGCCCGTCGCATGCTCCGGGCCCGAGCTCCGGGATGAGGAGCCCTATCCAGCTTCCGTCACCGTATCGCCGGGCCTCTATCGCTGCAGTGAGGAGGGAGTCACAATCACCCTGCGCCTTGATGCCAATGGCCGGTTCGAGGAGCGGATGACCGCCGACGAACCGATGTTCGAACGCGAGGGCGGCGGCATGGAAAACGAGACGACCTTGGCGGGCCAGTGGCGGCTCGAAGGCACCCGGCTCCACTTCTTCGCCCGGCCGCTGCGGGCGCCGAAGCTCGCCCTCGCCGAAGCCCGCCGCGACCCTGCGGTAGAGCTGCGCATCGAGGTGATGACCCCGGATGGAAAACCGGCGCAGGGCCTCTTTGTCGGGGAGGGCCAGGATGCCAATCCTCGCTCGTCGCTGGATGACGGTGTGCTGACGATCCCGAAGGGACAGGCGTGGCAGCCTGGCACGCACTGGATCGTGCGCGACGGCAATGAACTACGCTTGGTGTCGTTCGCTATCGAGGCGGGCGGCCCGAACAGCTTCCGCTATGTCTACGAGCCAAGTGAGGTCGAGCCCTTCGACCAGCGCGGTATGGTCGCCGGCGCGCATGGCGAAGTCGTGGTCGTTCCGCTCGGCATTGGCGGCGCGGCGCTGCGACGCGTTGATGCCGCTAGGTAGGATCGGTGGGCTGCAGCCCGGCACGTTCCGCCTGCGCATCGCGATCGGCCTCGTCTTGCGCGAAGGTCCGTGCACCGCGCCGTCGCCATAGCGTCAGGGTCTGCTGGCGATCATCGCCGTGCAGCCTGGTGGCCGCCTCGACCAGCAGACCCAGGATGACGGCGCGGTCATCGTCGGCCAGCTCGACCAGTCCGGCCTTCACTACGAGCCCGCCGAGCTCGATCAGATGCCGGGTGCGTTCCCGCCGCTTCACCCGCCACTCCCGGGTGTCATGTCGTGCCCTGTTCGCTGCGAGGCGGTTCATGGCCGCCCGGTTCCGCCGCAGGCCGGCGCGGCTCGCTGCCAGTGCCTGCGCGAGCGTGCTCCGGTTCGGCTGTCCGCTCGCCTGAAAAGAACGCGGCGCCGCGCTTGCGCCATGCCTCCCGCTTCGCCAGCTCGGTGGTCGCGGCGATGGCGATCAGCGCGCCGGCCAGCTCTTCGGCCGTCAGTGCGTCGGCGCCGGTCGCCTCGACCAGCTCGCCAAGCTGGCTCGTCTTGCGCGCTTTGAGTTGCCGGGCCTTGTCGGTCAGTGCTTTCAGCTCGGCGTCGTAGTCCCGTGGTTTTCGCATCATTCGTCCTTTCCATTGATGGTGCCGGACGAACCAGTTATCGAAGCTTCCGATCAGTCTCAACATGCTGGAATGTCTTGAGATCATGTCATCCCGAGACTGATGAAATCTTTCGAGGGCGCGCTTATACGTCGTGCCGACGTGCGCTTTTAAGGGTAGATGGTATGTCGCCATGGCGATCTACCACTTCTCGGCCAAAGTCATCTCGCGCGCCGCCGGCTCGTCGGCCGTGGCTTCGGCCGCCTACCGCTCGGCCTCGCGGCTGCGCGACGAGCGGCTCGATCGTGCCCACGACTTTTCCAACAAGGCCGGCGTCGTCCATTCCGAAATCCTGCTCCCCGAGGGCGCCCCCGAGGAATGGCACGATCGCGAACGGCTGTGGAACGACGTCGAGGCGATCGAGGCGCGCAAGGATGCGCAGCTCGCCCGCGAGGTGGAGTTCGCCATCCCGCGCGAGATGAGCCAGGCCGACGGGATCGCGCTGGCCCGCGACTTCGTCGAACGCGAGTTCGTCGCGCGCGGCATGGTCGCCGATCTCAATGTGCACTGGGATATCGGCGAAGATGGCAGCCCCAAACCCCATGCCCATGTGATGCTGGGGATGCGCGAAGTGACCGAGGAAGGGTTCGGCCCGAAGGTCCGCGACTGGAACCGGACCGAACTGCTCACGCAGTGGCGCGAGGCGTGGGCAAACCACGTCAACCAGCGCCTCGCCGAACTGGATATCGATGCCCGGGTCGATCACCGTTCGCTGGAGGCGCAGGGGATCGATCTGGAACCCCAGCACAAGATCGGTCCCGCCGCCTCGCGCATGGCGGCCCAGGGGCTGGAAAGCGAGCGGCTCGAAGAGCACCACGCCATCGCTCGCGGCAACGGCGCAAAGATCCTCGCCGACCCGGCAATCGCGATCGATGCGATCACCCACCAGCAGGCGACCTTCACCACCCGCGACCTCGCCATGTTCGTCCATCGGCATAGCGAGGGGAAGGACCAGTTCGACCAGGTGATGGCGGCGGTGCGGACCTCGCCCGAGCTGGTGAAGCTGGGCAAGGACGGGCGCGGCGAAGACCGCTTTACCTCGCGCTCGATGATCGAGACCGAAAGGCGGCTCGAGAACGCCACGATCCGCCTCGACGCGGGTCGGCGCCACGGCGTGCCCGAACGCATGCAGGATGCGGCGCTGGCGCGCGCCGAGCAGCGGGGGCTGATCCTGTCGCCCGAGCAGCGCGGCGCCTTCGAGCATGTGACCGGCAGCCGAGGGCTCAGCTCGGTGATCGGCTATGCCGGCACCGGCAAGAGCGCGATGCTCGGTGTAGCCCGCGAGGCCTGGGAGGCGGCGGGCTACGAGGTGCAAGGTGCGGCGCTGTCCGGCATCGCCGCCGAAAACCTCGAGAATGGCTCGGCCATCGCCTCGCGCACGATCGCCGGCATGGAGCATCAGTGGGGGCAAGGGCGCGAACTGCTGACCGACCGCTCGATCCTCGTCATCGACGAGGCCGGGATGATCGGCACGCGCCAGATGGAGCGCGTTGTCTCGGAAGCCGAGAGGCGCGGGGCCAAGGTCGTGCTGGTCGGCGATCCCGAGCAGCTTCAGGCGATCGAGGCCGGCGCCTCGTTCCGCTCGGTCGCCGAGCGGCACGGCAGTGTCGAGATCACCACCATCCGCCGCCAGAAAGTCGACTGGCAGCGCGATGCGACCCGGCATCTGGCAACCGGGCGGACGGATGAGGCGCTGGCCGCCTACGAAGAGGCGGGGCACATCCACGCTGCGGAGACGCGCGCGGGGGCAAGGGAAGCGCTGATCGATCGCTGGGACCGGGACCGCAAGGCCCGGCCGGATGCGAGCCGGCTCATCCTCACCCATACCAATGACGAAGTCCGTCTGCTCAACGAGGCCGCGCGCGAGCGCATGCACGCGGCCGGGGATCTAGGCGAGGACGTCGCCCTGCAGGTCGAGCGCGGCGACCGCGAGTTTGCCAGCGGGGAGCGGGTCATGTTCCTCAAGAACGAGCGCAGCCTGGGGGTAAAGAACGGCTCGCTCGGGACGGTCCAGAGCGTCAATGCCGTCAGCATGGCGGTGACGCTCGACGACGGTCGTTCGGTCGCCTTCGACCTCAAGGACTACGCCCATGTCGATCACGGCTATGCGGCGACGATCCACAAGGCGCAGGGTGTGTCCATCAACGACGTCCATGTGCTGGCGACCCCGGGGCTCGATCGCCATGCGTCCTATGTGGCGCTGTCACGGCACAAGGCCCACGTCGACATGCACTATGGCACAGATGACTTTGCCGATCGCGACCGGCTCGTGCGCACCCTTGGGCGCGAGCGTGGCAAGGACATGGCGTCGGACTACGGCGCCGCGCGCGACGCGGCTGCGGATGTCAAACCGGAACGGAGCATCTTTGATGGACTGCGGCTTGGTGGTGACCGGCATCGCAGCGCTCCATCGGCCGAGCGGTCATCACCTTCGGCCCAGGTCATCGACGACGGTGACGACGCTCATGAGGCCGCCTTGCGGCGGGAGCGCACGCAGGCGCTCAAGCGCCATGCCCGGGCGGTCGATGCTATCTTCACGGCCCAGGACGAAGGTGGCCGTCCTACCCCCGAGCAGTACGGCGAGCTAAACGATGCACGCAAACATTTCGATGCGCTGCGGCCGCATGGCGCGCGCGACGCCGAAGCTGCCTATCGCGAGGATCCGAGTCTCGCGCGCGAAGCGGCGAGTGGGAGCATCAATCGCACGATCCGAGCGCTCCAGCTCGAGACCGAATTGCGGACCAATCCCGAGCTGCGTGCGAACCGCTTCATCAGCCGTTGGAAGGCGCTAGGGGCAGAAAGCAACAGGCAGTACGTTGCGGGTGAGATGAGCGGGATGCGAGCCACGCGAGCAGTGATGGCTGACATGGCGGAAAGTCTGCACCGCGACCCGCAGCTGGAGTCGGTGCTGGCCCAGCGAAAGCAGCAGCTTGGCATCAATATGACCACTGGCCGCTCGCTTGGCCATGATCTGGCTTTCAGCGTCGGGATCGATATCGGTCGCGGTCGGGGGCTGGGGTTGTAATGGACCGCGCTTTGAAAACTTTATCGAAGAATTGAGAATTCCACCATGAACATGCGTTCGAGTTAGACGAGGCTCACCACTCGCCAAGTGCAATCCTAGGTCTATGGCCGACTCGCCCATGTCATTGATAAGTGCAGTTATTGCATATTCATATAAAGCGGGATAATCTTGCACGTCAAAAGGCAGCCATGAGATATTATCATTTTATATGAAGCAGTTACGCCGAACCGTGATCGAATACCACCGGACTCGAATTCCCCTAAACCCCCGGACTGCAGCCGCTTCATCTACGAAGAGACGCCTTCGCTCGAGATTACCGCCCAGGGCGGGGCAGGCCTGCTGCTGCCGCTGGTGACCACATTGCGTACGGCCGAAAGGGTCGTGATCGATGCGCCCCTGCTCGAGGCCTTCCAGGCCGCCGCCTCGCGCCATACCCTGCTGGCGCTGCGCTCGGACCTGACTGCGTTCGATCTGTGGTGCCGCGAGCACCGCCGGATCACGCTGCCGGCGAATGCGCAGGATGTCGCCGACTATCTCAAGTACCGGGCAGGGCAGGGGGGCAAACCTGCCTCACTCGCGCGCTACAAAGCCTCAATCGCCCGGCTGCACCAGTTGCTCGGCCAGGTCGATCCCACCACCGCGCCGCTCGTCAAGCTGACCCTGGCGGCAATCCGCCGCGACAAAGGCGTGGCCCAGCGCCAGGCGGCGCCGCTGCGCTTCAAGGGGCCCGTTTCGGACATTGAGCGCGATCCGGCGCGCGGACTGAACCTGCGCGCGCTGCTTGAGAGCTGCGGCGCGGATCCCATGGGCCTGCGCGACCGCGCGCTGCTCAGTCTTGCGTACGACACGGGTCTGCGCGCCAGCGAACTGGTCGCCGTTACGTTGGAAGACATCATCCCCGCAACCGATCCCGACGCCCGGCTGCTGACCATCGCGCGTAGCAAGGGCGACAGCGAAGGGGAGGGGGCCACCGCGTTCCTCAGCCCGCGGACAGTGCGCGCGGTGGACGCGTGGGCGGCAGCGGCCGGCATCGTCACTGGCTCGTTATTCCGGCGGGTCATCGTGCGGCACTATAAGGCGCGGGCCCGGGTCCCCGGACGCGACCTGTCGACGATATCGGGGCGGGAGATCTGGGACCTGCGCAAGACATTGCCCCAGCCCGCAGTTCCGGCGCGCACCGAATACAGCTTCGGCGAGGCTGCCTTGCATCCGGGCTCGATCGGGCCAATTTGGCGGGCGATCATCCGGAGGGCCTTCGACCAGGGAGCCTTGCCGGATCTGACGAAGGATGACCTGGAGCACTGGCTGATGCGGGTCAGCGGACATTCCACGCGGGTCGGGCTCAACCAGGACCTGTTCGCCAGCGGCGAGGATCTTGCAGGAATTATGGATGCTTTGCGCTGGAAAAGCCCACGCATGCCGCTTGCCTATAATCGGAACCTGGCGGCCGAGCACGGGGCTGCCGGACGACTCATGAAGAAGCTTGGGTAAGAAGGGGAGGGGGAGGGGGCTAAGGACGGAGGCCCCATGGCCGTTCAAGCCTGCGTCGGGTAGGCTCTTGGAAAGCGGTCGGTTTGCGGCGACGAGCTTGTTGGCCTAGCGCCGGTCGTTGCATTTCTTGTAGGCATTGCCGCTGCCGACGGCAGTCAGCAATCCGAGAGGGCGCAGGCGACGTAGCAGGGCCGGTGCGGCGAGCCCGAGTAACGCTCCAACTGTTCCGTTGAGCCCCTGGAAATGCTTGGCGGCCTGGTTGCCACCAATCGCTCCGATAATATTGCCGATCATTTCCAAATCTCCTTGTTTCCCGATATCACGGACGTAAGAAATCGTTCCGGTAAAAAGATGCGTCAGGCGTGGCGCTACCCAGCTATCGGCTGCGGGCTGAGGAGTGGTCAGGCAGTCGGTTGGCCTAATTTGATGTCTTTGTTCTGACGAAGGGCTGCGGCGATCTGCGCCGCAAGAGTCTCCTCGGCACGGACGCGGATCACGGGATCTTTGGACTCCAGATCATGGCGGACCCATTGCGGAGCGCGCGCGATGCACTGAAGGATAACGGGTGTGAGTGTGTCATTCATACCCGCGCCTATAAGCTGTACCCATTTGCCATGGCTAGCGAGGTTCGGGTGCCCATTGTGATCGCGATTTCCTCATCCCGAACAATAGCCCCGACCATCGCTAATTTCTCTTCGTTACGCCTTTCTCAGAACTGGAACTGGCTTTTCAGTTCATTCGCCCTGACTGCAGTTCGCATTACCAGGCAGCCGCTGTCGATCGTCTGGTGATCTACATTGCACTCGTAGTCCCGGGCTTTCGCGTCGCCCCTCCCGGACAACCGTTACCGGCACAAACCGCATTTCTTCAACCGCGCCCGCCGCGCGTGCATGTCATCGCCAGTAGCCTCCGTTAGGGCGTACTTGGTAGCTTCCGCAAGCAGGAGGCCGCCCGAGCCCAGTCTTCAGGTCGAAACGTCAGTCGGTTGGGCGCTTCGATATCGTCGGTCATGTCCAGCAGCTGGTTCGTTGTCCAATCGATCCTGACCCACCCAAGTGCGATAATCCGGTTTGCCTCGCTGAACAGTCCGAACGTTGCCTGTGCATCGTCCTGCGCCTCCAGGGTTGCTGTAACGCCGTCTCTACGCGATGCCGGGAGGCTGGAATGCTGGACCATGTCAACGGCGGCGCAAAAGTCGGCCACGGGGCGGAGTAAAAGCAGGCCAGTGTGGCGCACGCCCGGGGGAGTGGCGTGAGGGCGTAGCCCGAGGGCCACTCCCCCGGGCGTTGGCTTGATTTTCAAGGGTTGGTTTTTGACTTGCGGGCGCGGCTATGGGCGAGACGGTAGCTCTCGCCATTCATCTCCAGGATGCTGACGTGATGGGTCAACCGGTCGAGGAGCGCGCCGGTGAGACGTTCGGATCCGAAGGTCTCGGTCCATTCGTCAAAGGGCAGATTGCTGGTGATGAAAGTCGAGCCGCGTTCATAGCGCTGTGAGATCAGCTCGAACAGCAATTCGGCCCCGGTCTTGGAGAGCGGCACGAAGCCCAGTTCGTCGATGATCAGCAGCTTGTATCCAGCCATCTGCTTCTGGAAGCGCAGGAGGCGTCGCTCGTCGCGGGCTTCCATCATCTCGCTGACCAACGCGGCGGCGGTGGTGAAGCCGACGGACAGCCCCTTCTGGCATGCCGCCAGCCCCAGTCCGAGGGCCACATGTGTTTTGCCCGTGCCCGATGGCCCCAGAGCGATGGCGTTCTCGCGGCGCTCGATCCATTCGCAGCGCGCCATCTCGAGCACCTGCATCTTGTTGAGTCGGGGGATGGCGGTGAAGTCGAAGCTGTCGAGGCTTTTGACCGCGGGGAAGCGTGCGGTCTTGATGCGCCGCTCCACCATGCGACGCTCCCTGTCGATCATCTCCATCTCGATGAGCCGGGCGAGGAAGCGGATATGGTCGAGGCCTTCGGCCGCGCATTGCCGGGCCAGTTTCTGATGCTCACGAAGGCAGGTGGGCAGCTTGAGCGACTTGAGATGGTGGGCGAGCAGGATCTCGGGGGCCTGACCGCTCATGCGGCCTTCTGCCCATCGGAGAGCAAGCTCATGTAGGCTCTGGCAAAGGTCTTCTCGACTTTGGTGCGTGGGAGGAAGGGATAGACGTCCAGGTCCAGCCTGGGCGGCACGCGTTCGACCCGGCACAGGACGAGATGCTTGACGGCATCGAAGCCGACGGCGCCCAGGTCGATAGCCTGCTCCACCGCCGCCTGGAGATCGGCGATATCGAAGCTCTCCAGCAAGCGCAGCACCTGCACATACTCGCGCTTGCCATGCTTGTGCATGCGCGCTTCCATCAGGCGTTGCAGTGTCGCGAACGCCTCGGGCAGTTCCCATCCCTGCAGCGGCGCCGGTCCAGCGCATTGATCTTCTGTTCGATCAGCGGGAGATAATGAAGCGGATCGAAGATGACCTCGTCCCGCCGCCAGCAACGGGGATGCCGGGCGATGACCTCGCTGCGGCAGCCGATCACCACCTCATCGACATAACCCCGGACCCAGACTTCCTGATGCCCCCAGGCCACCGGCACCGAATAGTCGTTGGTCTTGTAACGCACCAGGGACTGTGACGAGACACGTCCGCTGGTCTGGTCACAAGCCTCGAAGGGGGAGGCTGGCAGCGGCTGCATCGCGGCAAGATCGCGCTGAAGTCGCTCGCCGATCGTCTCACTCTCCCCCCGCAGCTTGTCGTTCTGGCGTTTGCGGCACTGCTCCTCGAGCCACATGTTGAACGCCTCCCAGGTCGGGAACTGCGGGATCGGCACCATGAAGTTACGCCGGCAATAGCCCACCAGCCCTTCCACATTGCCCTTCTCGTTCCCCTTGCCCGGGCGTGCGTAGCGATCGCGGATCACGTAATGCGACAGGAAAGCGCTGAACAGCGATGCGCGCTGCCTCGTGCCGTCGGGCAGGATCTTCGCCACCAGGCAGCGATCGTTATCGTAGACGATCGAGCGGGGCACCCCGCGGAAAAAGGCGAAGGCATGGACGTGACCGTCGACCCAGGCTTCGGCCACCGCCGCCGGGTAAGCACGGACATAGCACCCGTCACTGTGCGGCAGATCGAGCACGAAGAAGTGCGCCTTCTGCGTGACCCCGCCGATCTCCACCAGCGCTTCCCCAAAATCAGCCTGCGCATCGCCCGCCGGGTGGGCCAGCGGCACGAACATCTCCCGGCTACGCTGCTCGCGCTCCCGGACGTAATCCTTGATGATCGTATAGCCGCCGGTGAACCCATGCTCCTGGCGCAGGCGATCGAATACCCGCTTCGCCGTATGGCGCTGCTTGCGTGGAACGCCCCGGTCCCCGTCGAGCCAGCCATCGATGATCGCTACAAACCCGTCCAGCTTCGGACGGCAAAGCGCTGCCTGGCGCCGGTAACCAGGCGGCGATTAAAACGACAGCATCTTGCGCACCGTGTCGCGCGACACATTGAAACGCTTCGCCGCGCTGCGCTGGCTCAGCCCTTCCGCGCAAGCCAGACGTACCTTCAGATAGAGTTCCACGCTGAAAATCCCCAGTCCTCCCTGCCAAGCAGAAAGGCTTCAAGGTGGACGACTTTTACGCCGCCCGCAGCGGACCTATCCCGCCGCTACCGTGGCCGACTATTCCACCGCCGTTCTCACATTCGAGCAAAGTATGGGCGGAGCAGCCGATCTTCTCGGCCACCGATGTGACTGCCGCCCAGCGGGAAGGATGATCACCCTCGTGATCCAAAACCATCCGGATCGCTCGCTCACGAACCTCAGGCGCAAACTTGTTTGTAGTCTTGCTCATTGTAGACCCTTTCTCTCAGGAGATCGGGCCTCCGGCAATCCCGGGGCGGTTCAGTATTCGATCAAACCCGCCGTTCGGAGAGGGCGCTTCGGATGGCGATTTGTCCCAAGTTAAGGCGATGAACGAAGGTCCGGAATCGGGCACCGAGTCTTGGCGCGGGAACGTCTGCGATCAGGGCGGCAGCAGCGCGCAGCCTTCGTTTTTACCAGAGGTACGGCTTCGCATCATCCGGATTGTGCGACGCCACCGGGTTCATCATAGCTGTCGCATGGACGCGGATTACCTCCTCATAGCATCAGGTCTGCTGGCAGGAGCGATGAATGCATTGGCGGGCGGCGGATCCTTCGTTTCCTTGCCGGCGCTGATGGCGGCAGGGGTTCCTCCCGTGATAGCAAATGCCTCCAGCAGTCTCGCGCTATATCCGGGCGGTGCCGTCAGCGCGTGGGTCTACCGTGAAGCGCTGGCGCCGGTCGCCGGCGTCCGTTTGGTCTTGATGGCGGCAGTGTCAGTCGCCGGGGGGCTAGCGGGAGGTCTGCTGCTCCTGTCGACGCCGCAGGCGCTCTTTCTGCAGGCGCTTCCGTGGCTGCTCCTGGTCGCAACCCTGGCGCTCGCCTTCGGGAAGCGGGTTACGTCGGCATTTCGTGGCTGGGACGGAGCCGGTAGGGGAATGATCCTGTCGGGGCAGTTCATCCTCGGGATCTACGGTGGCTATTTCGGCGGTGCGGTTGGGATCATGATGATGGCCTTCTGGACCACGGCCACGAAGGCGGACATCAAACGGCTTCAAAGTTTGCGGGCGATGCTGGTCACGGCGGCGAATACGTCTGCGATTTTGTTATTCGCTGCCACAAGGGCGATTGACTGGTGGGCCGTGCTGCTGCTTGCACCGTCTGCACTGATCGGAGGTTACGTTGGCGCGTTGCTCGGCATCCGGTGGCCGTCTGCCTTGGTACGGGCGATCACTCTGGCTCTTGCAAGCCTGGTGACCGCCGCGTTCTTTATGAAAGCCTATGGGTGAGGGCGCTACGACGCCGTAAGTTCGAACGTCGCGATGCGAATGGAGAAGCTGCCGTCCTCTTGAATGGCAAAAGCTTTTCGGACTTCCTCGGAGGCTTCCGTCTGCAACGAACGGATGGCGGCGACGAGATCATCAGGTGTGCGCATGCGTTTAACCCAGGAAGCGAATTCCATTGGCAAGGTATGAGTGAAGACACGCGTCAGGTCGAACCCTGCGCGACCAAGCGCTGCCGACCATTCCGTGATCCGATAGTCGCGGACGTGGCTGCGATCGCGCAGGAGTTCCACTGCCTGCAGATGCGTATCGAGCATGGGACTATCCGGCGAAACTACGTCTATGAATATCGCTGGCGACCCCTTCTTCACAACGCGTCGTGCCTCGCGCAGTCCGGCATCGAAATCCTGCCAGTGATGCGCGCTCATCCGGCAGATCACCGCGTCGAATTCACCATCCGCAAAGGGCAGCGCTTCTGCCGCCGCCTGCGTGGTTTCGATGTTGGCGATGCCACGGCGGCCTGCCTCTGTCATCACGGCATCGAGCATCGGTTGGGACAGGTCAGAGGCGACAACTTTTTCTGCGTGGGGCGCAATGGTGTACGATACATGCCCGCCGCCGCAACCGAGGTCGAGCACGGTGGCTCCGGGCCACCCCTGCGCAACCTCGGCCAACCGTTTCAGGTCCGGGCCGCTGGCGTGGGTAGCGCTTGAGACATAGGCTTGGGCCTGTCCGCCGAATTGCTGGTTCACGATAGCATTGTGACCGCGTTGCATGGTGTTTGTGATTCCTATTGGGTGTGAATTGCCAGTCACCTGTGAGCGGTCCGGCCGGACGCGGCAATGCGGGATATGCGATGACAGCCTTCGGTGGTAACGAAGGCTGCATGCGTTTCGATCTCACCGACCTGCGCCTTTTCATCGCCGTGGTAGAGGCTGGCAGTATTTCGAAAGGGGCAAATGCCGCGCACATGGCACTGGCATCGGCAAGCGCGCGGGTCAGCGGGATGGAAGCCGTCCTGGGCACCACACTGCTGGAACGCGGGCGACGCGGTGTCCTGCCGACGCCGGCAGGCCGTGCGCTTCTGGTGCACGCGCGTATTGTGACCGCGCAGATCGAGCGCATGCGCGGTGACCTTGGGGCTTTTGCATCAGGCCTCAAAGGGCACGTTCGCCTGTTGTCGAACACGGCGGCACTGGTCGAGTTGCTTCCCGCCGCCGTTCGCGTGTTCCTTACGGCACACCCGGACGTAGATGTCGATATCGAGGAACGCACGAGCGCCGACATAGTCGGGGCGGTCGCAGAAGGGCGTGCTGAATTCGGATTGATAGCGGATTCGGCGGAATCGGCGGACCTGGAGACAGTGACCGTCGCCGAGGATCGCCTCGTCGTCCTGCTACCGTCGCAGCATCCGCTGGCTGATAGACCATCTACCCGCTTTTCCGAACTGCTCGACCAACCCTTCGTGGGCCTCAGCGCCGGCGCCCTGCATTCACACTTGGCAGATCAGGCAGCCAAGCTTGGACGCAGGATCGGCTATCGCGTCCGCCTGCGCAGCTTCGAAAGCGTCGCTCGCCTCGTAGAAGCGGGTATTGGTATCGGCATTCTGCCGCTGGCGGCAGCCGAACGCGTTCGTTCCGATGGGTTGACGATTGTGCCCTTGGCTGACCGCTGGGCGCGGCGCCATCTGGTGCTTTGCGCAACCGAGTTTTCTCAACTCAGTCGTCATGCAGCAGCGTTGGTTGACGAAATCGTCCGACAGGGTCAGGCACTTTCCGAAAACCGCGAGCAATCCAAAACGCGCTCAAGGCAACATGAATGAACGAGCGATATGGGGGAGGCTATTTTCCTACAAGAACGTCCGATATCAGGGCGGAAATCCCTGCCGGGACATGGCGGAACCGGCGGGTCGCGACCAACATAAGTCATTCAGCGATCCGGCAGCAAACGGCCGTTCGCGCCGCAACCTGCCTGTCCGTCTAACCCAATAGAAACCGGACCGCCGACACCAATAGCACAACGGCCAACAGCGCCCTCAGCGCTCTTTCAGGAAGAAATCGCGCGCCCAATGTCGATCCGATGCCGCCGCCTGCGGCGACGGCGAGCAACCATATCGGCATGGCTGTCGGGAATCCGGGCGCGGTCGCAAGGACGGCTGCCAGCGCGGCCGCAGAGTTGAGCAGATTGTATGCGGCGGTGACACCGGACGCGCGCGAACTACCTACCCATCCGGTGAGGTAGAGAATCGGAGCGAGAAAGATGCCTCCTCCCGTGCCGGTCAATCCTGAGACAAAACCAACTCCGGCGCCGGTCAGTAATGCCCATAGAAATGGCGGGGGCAGCTCCTGATCCAAAGTCTGGTGACCCTGGATCGCCAACCGCGCCAACTGCACTGCGGCTAGCAGAAGGAGGCCCCCGACAATCGGGAAGTAAATCGCGTGCGGGAGAGTCAACAGGCCGCCTGCGATAGAGAACGGGAAGCCCAGCACGCCGAAGGGATAGAAGGTGCGCAACGACAGCTTTTTGGCACGAGCGAACTGAAACGTGCCAACCGCTGCTACAATTATATTCAGAGAGAGCGCGACGGGGCGGATGCAGTCAGGTCCATATCCCGCCCACCCCAGCGCAGCGAGATATCCCGTCGCGCCAGCTTGTCCGACCGCAGCGAACAATACGGCAACGAGAAAAAAGACCAGCGCGAGCATGGGGGTCAGGTCGATAATTTATAGGAGGGCGTCAACCACCATGTCGCGAAAACGCTCGCGCCTCGCGCCAGGCCGGGATTGCTTCCGCCAGAACATGCCAGGCGGAGCGAAGGAAAATGAGAGCGATGATGGCGCCGATGGCAATATCGGGCCATCCAGCCCCGGTCGCCGAAACCAGCCCCGCCGCGATCAGCACGCCGACATTGGATGCCACATCGTTGCGCGAGCACTCGAAGGTGCTCGACATATTCACGTTGAGCGTCCGGAAGCGCCATAGGAGGGCAAGGCAAATCAAGTTCGCCGCGAGCGCGGCACTCCCCACGGCCATCATCAGGCCCGACGACGGTGGCACGCCGTTCACGATCTTGTCCGCGATTTCGACGATCACGGCGACACCGAACAGCAGGATGATCACCCCCTTGGCGATTGCAGCGCCAGTTTCCCAGCGTGGTCCGCGATGCAGGGCGTAGAGGCTGAGCGCATAGACAAAGGCATCGCCGAGCATGTCTACGGAATCGGCCATCAAAGCGGACGAGCGGGCAACCACACCGCCGCTGAACTCCGCGACGAACATCACCAGATTGACGATCATGACGATAATGAGGACGCGTCGCTGGTCTTTCTTTGCCGCGAGCTGGGCCAGCGTATCGCTCTTCTTCGAGCAGCAATCCTGCGCCATGTAACGATCCCATTCGTATCTGTTCGGCCTGTCCTATCCACCCTGAAGTCACTATAGGGTCAAGCATGAAAATCGGCGATCTCGCAAAGCTGACCGACACGAGGGTCGAGACCATCCGCTTCTATGAGAAGGAAGGCTTGCTGCCGGCGCCGGGCCGCAACAGCGGGAACTATCGGATCTATGAAGAGCCGCATCTCAACAGGCTATCTTTCATCCGCCGGTCGCGAGATCTCGGATTTACGCTCGACCAGGTGCGCAAGCTCCTGAAACTGGCGGACGCCCGTGATGCGCCCTGCACCGAGGTGGGCGCAATTACCGCCGAGAACATCGCTGAGATCGACCGGAAGCTCGTCGACCTTGGCGCGTTACGCGACCAGCTAGTCCGGCGCCTAGATCGATGTGCTGGCTCGACTATCGCCGAATGCCGTATCATCGATGCGCTCGGCCCAAACCTGCCCACATGCTGAGTAGGGAACCCGAGCATGGCTCAACCGAAATCGCCGTCTCGCCAACGACTTCGAGCAGACTATCCCGTCCGCAACCGCGTGGCTGTTCATCGCATCAATCCAGCTCTTCGCTTGCTGCATCGCAAGGCTATGAAAATACGCTGGATAATTATGAATCAGGCTCTAAGGTCAGCGTCAACTTGGGTGTCAGGAAGTTGTTACCGGCGGAGCCTAATAAATAAAGGTATGTAATATACCCAGCTCTGGTCATTTGTGGTAATGCTTTTATATATATACCTTCGGCGATACATTTCATTTTTTGCCCGAAATATTTTTTGCGGTAATTAAAATCCCATTAGTCGAGCATTAAATTCTCGGTTGCTAACACTGGCGGCAAAATCGTCAAAGGCGCGGTCCGTAGCATGAATAATATGGCGCTTGATAAAAGGTGCCCCTTCGATTGCGCCAGTTTCCAAATGCTTGAGGGCGCACTCCCATTCCAGCACGGCCCAGCCGGCGAAGTCGTACTGCGCCATTTTCGAGAAGACCTGCCCGAAATCGACCTGCCCGTCGCCCAGCGAACGGAATCGGCCCGGGCGGTCGACCCACCCCTGATACCCCCCATAAACGCCGACGCGGCCATTGGGTCGGAACTCGGCATCCTTGACGTGGAAGCACTTGATCCGCTCGTGATAGATGTCGAGGAACGCGAGATAATCCAGTTGCTGCAGCACGAAGTGGCTGGGATCGTAGAGGATGTTGGCGCGTGGATGGTTGCCCACCCGGTCGAGGAACATCTCGAAAGTGGCTCCGTCGTGCAGGTCTTCGCCGGGATGTAGCTCGAACCCTATATCGACGCCGTTGTCATCGAACACGTCAAGAATTGGCTTCCACCGCCGGGCCAGTTCTTTGAACGCATCCTCCACCAGTCCCATGGGGCGCTGCGGCCAGGCGTAGAAATAAGGCCATGCCAGCGCGCCGGAGAAACTGGCCTGCGTGGTCAAACCAAGGCGACGACTGGCCTTCGCCGCCAGCTTCAGCTGCTCGACCGCCCATTCCTGACGGGCTTTGGGATCTCCGCGAACATGCGGGGCTGCGAAGCCGTCGAACTGGAGGTCGTAAGCTGGGTGCACGGCGACCAGTTGGCCTTGCAGGTGCGTCGACAACTCAGTGATGGCCAGCCCCTTCGCGGCGAGCATCCCGGCGATATCATCGCAATAGGTCTGGCTTTCGGCAGCGGTTTCGAGGTCGAACAGGCGTGCGTCGTTGCTAGGGATCTGCAAGCCTTCGTAGCCCAGGCCCGCAGCCCAGTCAGCGATGCTCTCCAGCGAATTGAACGGTGCATCGTCGCCCGCGAACTGGGCGAGGAAGATGCCGGGGCCCTTGATCGTCTTCATGGTGCTGCTGCCTGTCGGTAAGGGTCAAACGTCGGCGCGGGAAGCTGCCCGGTCACGGAAAGAAAATGCGAATGCGATGGCGACCACCGCAGCCAGCGCCGACGGGACCAGCCAGAAGCCGTGCCAGTCGACGGCGGGCGCATCAGCGCTTGCGCTGCCATGCGCGACATAGACCGCATTGGCGAGCAGGCTCCCGATGATGGATCCGATGCCCCATGTGACGAGCGCCAGGAAGGACTGCGCCCGTCCGCGCGTTTCTGCCGGAAAGCGCTTGTCCACCCAGATCTGTCCGGCGACGAGGAAGAAATCGAAGCAGACGCCGTGCAGCGCCAGCGCGATGAGCAGCATCGGCATATTCGGGCCACTCGTATCGAACCCGAAAGCGAACAGGCAGTAGCGTGCGGTCCAGGCCAGCATGCCGATCATCAGTACGGTCTTCATCCCGAACCAGCGCAGGAACAGAGGCAGAAGAAGCAGGAAACCGACTTCGGAGACCTGACCGATGGTCTGGACCCCCGCTGCAGCGGTAACCCCTACGGCAACCAGAAACGGATTGGCGTAAGCGTAATAGAAGCTGAGCGGAACCATCAGCAGTAGGGAACACACGATCAGCGTCCAGAATGAGCGATCGCCGCCCCGGACCGCGTCCAGTCCAAGAAGGCCCGCCACGCCGATGGACGCGCCAGCAGGCGCGGCCGGGGGCGTCGCGGGCAAGGTGAAAGCATAGGCCGCGTAAAGGGCCGATACGCCCGCCGCGATGCGCAGCGGCAGCGCCGACTGTTCCGCGCCAAGCCATCCAACCAGCAGGCCGGCGATGATCCATCCGATCGTGCCCAGCACGCGAACGGCCGGGAACTGGCGCTCAGTGTCGGTCATTGCCGCAAAGGCGATTGCGTTGGTCAGTGGCAGGGTCGGCATGTAAGCCAGCAGAGCACCCAGCGTCAGCGCAAAGACCAGTCCGGGCTCTGCGCCCGCATAGGAAAGCGCCAGCAGCGCCGCGCCTCCGGCGAGGTGGAGCACGGCGACAACCTTCTGCGCCGAAAAGTAGCGATCCGCGATGACTCCGACGAAAAGTGGCGAGAGGATAGCGGCCAAGCCCTGCGCCGAAAACATCGTGCCAATCCACGATCCGAGCCCGGCATGCATCAGGTAGGTGCCAAACGGAACCCACCATGCACCCCACACGAAATACTGCAGGAACATCATTAGCGAAAGACGCGCGCGAATGCCGATGTTCATGACCTTGTCCTCTTCCCTGTCCTTGTGCGGCGTGGCATTTGCAGCTCCGAGCCGTCTATTCCAGCGGCCCGGGGGCGCCAATGGGCGTCCACGCACTGTCGGCCCTGCTGCTTGCCACCATGGCATCGACGAAGGCCATTGCCCGCATCCCCGCTCCAATTGGCGCAAAAGCAGGAAAAGCTGGCGGAGCGCCTTCGACTGCAGCTGCGAAATCTCGATAGATGTTGGCAAATGCCTCCAGAAAGCCCTCAGGATGCCCGGCAGGAGTCCGCGTCCAGGACCGTACTTCGCCATCGAGGTAGCTGCGGTCCTGGCCGCAGTTCCATATTTCCTGCGGACCTGCGCTACGGATCACGCGCAAGCGGTTGGGGTCTTCCTGGTTCCAGTGAAGCGTCGCCTTTTCGCCCCAGATGGCGACAGTCAGCCCGTTGGCCTCCCCGGCGCAGACCTGACTGGCAATCAGCGTTCCCGAACCGCCCCCGGAAAGACGCAAAAGTGCCGCGCCATCGTCGTCCAGTGTGCGGTCGGCAAAGACCGTGCGCAGATCGGCGCAGACATGGGTGATCCGCTCGCCGGTCATGGTCTCCACCAGATTGAAAGCGTGGGTGCCGATATCGCCCACCGCGCCGCCGACGCCGGACTGCGCGGGGTCAAGGCGCCAAGCGGCCTGCTTGCCCGCGCCATCTTGCGCGTTTGCCAGCCACCCTTGCACGTAACGCACCGCAATCCGCCGGATACGGCCAAGCGCGCCTTGTGCGATCAGGCGGCTTGCCTGGAGCGCCATGGGATAGGCGACATAGGGATGAGTCACACCGCAGGCCATGCCAGTGCGCGTGGCCGCCTCGCAGATTGCCCGCGCCGCCTGCGAACTGTCAGCCAGCGGCTTTTCGATCAGAACAGCGAACCCCGCCTCCATTGCAGCGATCGCGGCGGGGGCGTGGACGTTGTTGGGAGCAACGATGGCAATGAACTGCGCCCGCTCCGCTGCGGGCAGGCTGCATTCGTGAGAGACGAGATCCTGCCAGCCCGCATGGCACCGATCCGCTGCCAGACCAAGTTCCTGACCTGTCGCCTGCGATCGGGATCGATCGCGGCTGAACGCGCCGGCGACCAATCTGCAATTGCCTGCGATTGCGGCAGCTGTGCGATGGACCGGGCCGATGAACGCACCGTTGCCGCCGCCGATCATCGCATAGCGCACCTGACCGTTCACGCCGCGCTCCACGCGCGGGTCTGCGAATTGCCAGGTCCATTGCGCTCGGTGCGGTGGGCCCTTGCTGACATGGTGCTTCCAGTCCCTTAGTATTGGCCGATGCCTTGCGGCACGGTACGTTTGAGCAGGTGGCACAGGCTTTACGATTGCTCAAGCCTAAACTGTATTCAGAAACTTCTTGATGTGCTATCTAATTTATGCATGAAGTATCACGCAGGTCGCGGGTATATCGGGCTCTCACAAGCTCGCATCATTGCGTCCTCGGGGTCAGGAACGGTGAGTTGCAGGTGTCAAACAATCTCATGAGGAACGGTGTGGGCATCGGTTTCGACCGGCGGTCGGCCTTGCAGTGCGGTGCGCGTCTCCTGCAGGTTCTGGCCGCAACTTCCGCGCTGAACGCGGTTGCGGGATGCGCGCCCGATGAACTGGGTGCAGCCCGGCACAGCACGCTGGCGGGGATTCTTCTCGGACTGGTGATCCCTGCCACCGAGACGGCAGGCGGCGGTAACCAGACAAACCTGGAATTCGTGCTGCGGGCGGTGGATGCTGGCCTGATGGGCACGCCACTGAATACACTTTCGCGCTTGGAGGCTGAGCTCGACGACGACTCTGGCGGATTTCTCTGGCGTGCTCGCTTCGTCGATCTTGCGCAGGACCGCCAGGCTGCGGTTCTGTCCGAGTACGACCGACGGGTTTTTTCTCGCCCAATCACATTCCCGTGCCCATGGTTCACGGCCAAGGCTCTGATCCTGATGGCTTATTATACATCAGAGACCGGCGCCAGCGAGCAGTTAACCTATGAAATAGCACCCGGCCGCTATGACCGCGACGTGCCGGTGACGCCTGGGTGGCGGCCGATGTCGAACGATTATTCCGCCAATTCTATCAAGAAGAAGATCGCAGGCACATGAGCGGACCTTTTGACGTAATCGTTATCGGATCGGGCATCACCGGCGGCTGGGCGGCCAAGGAGCTGACCGAAAGGGGCCTCAATGTCCTGATGCTGGAGCGCGGCCGCGCGATCGAACACCAGGCCGGCTATGCCAATGAAGTGACACCGCCCTGGGAATTGCCGTTTCGCGGCTTCGGCGACCCAAAGCTCAACGCCGCCGACTATGCGGTACAGAGCAAGGGCATGGGCTTCACCGAATGGTCGCGCGACCACTTCGTAAATGACCGGCTCAACCCCTACCAGACCACCGAGAAGGACCCGTTCCAGTGGCGGCGTGCCTACCAGCTGGGCGGACGTTCGCTGGTCTGGGGCCGCCAGTGCTACCGCTGGGGCGACCTCGACTGGGGTGCCAACGCGCGCGACGGCCACGGAACCGACTGGCCCATCCGCTATGCCGACATGAAGGCATGGTACGACCACGTGGAGGATTTCATCGGCGTGTCCGGGTCGCACGAAGGATTAGAGCAGTTGCCCGATGGTGTGTTTCAGCCGGCGATGGAAATGAACGTTGTCGAGGCGGCGCTAAAGGCGCAGATCGCCAAGCGCTGGCCGGATCGCCGCCTCATCATGGGGCGCAGCTCCAACATGACCGAGCCGAAGGGCGATCGCCAGCGCTGCCAGTATCGCAACATCTGTTCGCGCGGTTGCTCCTACGGCAGCTATTTTAGCACCCAAAGCTCGACCTTGCCCGCCGCGCGCGCCACCGGGCGCCTGACGCTGGTGACGGACGCGGTCGTGGACAGTCTCGAATATGATCCCGTCCACAAGCGGATCAGCGGCGTGCGCGTGCTCGATGCGAATACGCGGCAGCGCACCGTTTATCGCAGCGCCATGGTCTTCCTGTGCGCGGGCAGCGTGAATTCGATCAGCGTGCTGCTGCGATCCGCCGATGCGCAGAACCCGGGAGGGCTGGCGAATTCCAGCGGCGCTCTGGGTCGCTACTTCATGGACCATGCGCTGGCGATGTCAGTCGTCGCGCGCATCCCGGGTTTCGAGGGCCATGCCTATTACGGTAATCGGCCCGTCTCAGTGGTCATCCCGCGTTTCGTGAACCTCGATGGGGAGGACCGCGAAATGCTGCGCGGCTACTCCTATCAGGGCGGCGCGACACGGCGCGGTTGGGCCGACGGCATCGGCACACCGGGCGTGGGCGCAGAACTAAAGGCGCGCACGAGCAGTCCCGGCGACTGGACCATGTTGCTGGGGGCATTCGCCGAATGCCTGCCAATGGAAAACAACCGCGTCACCATAGACCCCAACAAGATGGATAGTCTGGGCATGCCTCAGACGCGCATCGAGTTCGCCTATGGCGAGAACGAGCGCAAGCTGGTCGCGCATGCGCTGACCGAGGCCAAAGCGATGGTCGGGCTGATGGATGCCGAGATCATCTCGGAATCGGCCGACGTCGGCTCTGGCGGCGGCGCGGTGCACGAGATGGGCGGCGCGCGCATGGGCCACGATCCGCGCACTTCGGTGCTCAACGCGCACAATCAGGCGCATGACATCGCCAACCTGTTCGTAACGGACGGATCGGCGATGGCGTCGAGCGCCTGCCAGAATCCCTCGCTGACCTACATGGCGCTGACGGCGCGCGCGGCCGCCTATGCCGCACAGGCGCTGACAAACGGCGCACTAGCTGTCAGCGCCTGAAAGTTTAATTCCAATCTTGAGGTCCGTTGAGCCATGGTGATGAAAAAGATCGCGGTTGTTGCAATGATTGGGGGCCTGTTGCAACCCGTTTCCGCGATCGAAGCAAGGCCGACAAGCCTCGAGAAACCTTTGAAAATCGCCAGACAAGGCAGTTTCTTCATTGGCGGTCGGGACGTGTCGTCTGCTGCTTTAGGGGAGATCAAACCTTACCCGTCTTCAGGGCAGATCGTTGTCGATCAGATTTATGTTCGTTTCCAGATACCTGATGGGAAGACCCGCAGCCCGATCCTGCTAATTCACGGGTGCTGTCTTACGGGAGCGGCGTGGGAAACTACGCCGGACGGACGATCGGGCTGGGACGAATTGTTCGTTCGAATGCGGCATCCCGTTTACGTAATGGACCAGGCTTGGCGCGGCCGCTCGGCGTTTGACCCTACGATAATTAACGAGGTGCGAGAGGGGCGCGCGCCTGTCAACGCGCTGCCGGTCGTCACGTCGGCTTCGAAGGAGGCTGCCTGGGAGATATTCCGCCTCGGCCCCCGCTATCCTATTGCACATCCCGGCTTGAAATATCCGGTCGCTGCATTGTCGGCGTTATGGGCGCAAATGGTTCCGAACGTTGCGCCTTCGCTGGATGCCAGATCGCCCACTGTCGAGGCAATCTCCGCCTTATCTCAGCGTGAAAAAGGGTTGGTCGTTGTCAGTCACTCGCAGTCTGGTATCTACCCGTTCCTGGCAACAAAAGCAGGCGCAAAGGAAATTTCCGCAATAATTGCAATAGAGCCAGCAAGTTGCCCCGCAGTCGGGCAGTTCCCGGACCGATCTGCGCAGCCGAGGATCCTTGTCGTTTTTGGCGATTATATTGCCCAGTCGGAACGATGGTTGCCTCGACTGGAGGCTTGCCGAAAGTTTGTTGATTCAGCCAAGGCGGCAGGTTTAGATGCCGTATTAGTGGAGCTGCCCAAGGTTGGGGTATTCGGCAATTCGCACATGATGATGCAGGATACGAACAGCGCGCAGGTCGCAACGATAATTGATGACTGGCTGGCGGCCCGTCATCTCTAACCGTATTTTGAACATCGCTTGGAAATCAAGCGTCTGATAACCGCATAATCGTCCGGGCCATGATGTAAATCGAGGATGCCAGCGAGCCGAGGTCCGCCGTTTCCTCGCCGAAAGTGTGGCCGTGATTGCCGCCGATGCCAAAGCTCTCCACCACGCCCGGCTTGCCGGAAGCGGCAGCATAAGCCGCGTCGCTGCCGCCGCCGAACGGCGTATCGCGGATGATGACGGGATACCCGAACTCGGTCGCGGCCTGCGCCGCCACCACCGCTATCGCCCTTGCCTTGTCGGTAGGGACCATCGGCGGGCGATTGCGGTTCACTGTGAAGCCGATCTTTGTTTCTGCAACTGTGGGAACGGCGGCAAGCTCCTGAATGCGGGCCATCAGAGCGGTCACGTCCGCTTCACGGACATAGCGGATATCCGCGGTCGCTTCCGCATGGTCAGGCACGATGTTGTGCTTCTCGCCAGAGCGGGCAATCGTCCAATTGAATTTGAAGCCCTTGTCGGGTTCGGACCAATCGCGCGTGCGAGCGATCACATCAGCCGCTGCAACCAACGCATTTCGCCCGTCCTGCGGGGCTACTCCGGCGTGCGCGGGCTTGCCCTCCACCGTCATGGTGAGCGTGGCGATCCCGCTGGTGGCGAGAATGCGCTCCTTGCCGCCGGGCTCGCACGAGAGCACGTAGTCGTGCTGCGAACCGAGGTCCTGGATCAGCGTGCGCGAGCCGGGGGATCCGATCTCCTCGTCAGGATTGAAGGCTACGGTGATCGTACCGTAGTCCGCGAACCGGAGTTGGCGCAGCATTGCCAGCGTGCCCAAAACCACCGCAATGCCGCCCTTGTCATCGCTCACGCCAGGACCGGTCGCTTGGTCGCCCTTGACCACGAAGGGCCATTTCGCGGCAGCTCCAGGCTGGTAAACGGTGTCCATGTGAGCCAGCAACAGGAATTTGGCGCTCCCGGAACCATGCAACGTCGCGACCAGCATGTCACCCGCTGCCGGGGGAACGGGCCTGCGCTCTACCTTTGCACCAAGCGCTGCCAGACGGGCTTCCAGATAAGTGGCCATGACCTTGAGGCCGGCGCTGTCGCTCGATCCAGAATCTATGCCTACCATTTCACCCAGTTCCCGCACCGATGCCGGGACTTGAACTTGAACAGCGGCTCTGAGGACTTTAGGCGAAACATCGCGGGCGCAAGCCGGAACGGCACCCAAGGGAACCCACGGGGTGCACAGCGACACCAAGGCAGTGGCAAGACTGGCCTTGCGGTGCCCACCGGACCGGAGATGCGATTGTAGGGGGTGCAGCGGCATGGTCGGTCCTCGGATAAGATGTGACGGCCGGATCCGGCTCGGGCAGGCGTTATGTAAATGGCATCACGGCGAAGGCCGTATCCGTTACCGGCGTTCCCGTGACTTTTTGCACGGCGCGTTCAAAACAAAAAAGGGCGACGCGCGATGGCGCCGCCCTTCGTTGATCCGATGCGGCAGCGATTTCTTACCAGTTGAAGGTAAGGGAAGCACCGAAGGTACGCGGCGCCTGATACTGGTAACGGTAGGACTGGTAGGTGCTGCTCGTCGGCAGGGCACCGTTAGCCAGGATCAGACGATTCTCGATGTTCCGCACGTAAGCGGTCAACGTCCAGTTCGACGCCTCCGGCGTGTAGGTCACCATCAGGTCGGAGCGGGTGTAGCCCTTCTGCTTGTCAGTATCGAAGTTGTAGATTTGGAAGTAGCTTTTGGATTCGATGTGCGTCTGCGCGCGCGGCGTCAGTGTGCCACCCAGCACGTGGAAGTCATGCTGGTAGCCCAGGTTGATCGACCAGTCAGGCGACTGTGGCGGGCGCTTGCCGGACAACTGGTAGTTGTAACCGACCACGGTGGTGCCGTCGGTGCCGTAGACCGGTTCCGCGCGATTGTCGGCCTGAGCGTAGCGCAGCAGCAAGCCGCTGGTGCCGGTGGCGAAGTCGACGTAGCGGGCATGCGAGTAGGCGATGTAGATCGAGAACTGGTCGTCTGGCGTCGGCTGCCAGATCGTGTCCAGTTCGATGCCTTTGTAGCGCGACTTGCCCGCGTTCAGGATTTGCACCGAAACGCCGCCGGCTGCGTTGATGATAGACTGGCTGACCTGCTGGTCGGTGTAGTTGTACAGGTAGGCCGAGAGATTCACCTGCAGCGTATTGCCGAAGAACCGGTTTTTAGCGCCAATCTCGTAGGACTTGACCGCTTCTGGATCGTAGACCCCAAGGTCGGTGAAGCCGCCCGCCTTGTAGCCGGTGTCAAACTTGGCATAAACCATGTTCTGCGGCGTGATCTGGTAGTCCAGCCCGGCGTGGAACGTCGTTTTGCTCGACTTGGCGACCTGGTAGCCAGTAGTCGTGGTGTAGGCGCAGCTGTCGGTGAGGTCGCAGCGGCTGCTGATGTAGGTGTTGAAGTTGGTCGTCAGGATATTAGTGTGACGATCCTTCTTGTCCTTCGAATAGCGCGCGCCGAGCGATGCCGTAAGGCCGGGGACGATCTCGTGAGACGCTTGGCCGAACAACGCCTTGGCCTCGGCGGCGATATCCGGATACGTGAAGCGCTGGATGAGGAAGTAATCCCCGTGCAGGGTGTCCTGATCCGGATAATCGGTGAAGTTTCCGACGAAATCGTTCGTCTCACGGAAGTAGTAGGCGCCGAACTGCCACTTGAACGGACCGGTCGAATTAGATGACAGGCGTACTTCGTGGTTCCAAGTGCCAACGTCTTCATACTGTTCAAACGAGAGAGTTTGGCGGTTGGTGCCGGGATTGCCGCCGAATGCGTATTTGCGGCTATAGTCAAAATGGCGATAGCCGCCCTGATAGGTCAGAGTTGCAAAGTCGAAGTCATAGTCGATCTGGGAGCGTACGTTCCACACAGTGTAACGCATGAAGCCGCCGTCCGGACTGTAGAAGCTCTTGGCTTTGCCGAGATCCGGTTTGTCGAAGACCGTATCCCCGACGTTCAAGCCGTCGGGCACGTTCGCGGCGGTGTAGGTCTGGAGCGGGAAGCCGTTGATGACGGTACCGACGCCGCTGTTATGCGCGTATTCGCCGGTCACCAGCACGTTGAGGCGTGAGGTCGGCTTCCACAGGACGTGAAGGCGTGCAGCCTTGCTGTGCTCGTCGTCGCCGTCCTTGCCTGGCGTGTTGCGGTAGCCGTTACGATCACGCGTCTGGAACGAGGCGCGGATGGCGAGCTCGTCGGTGACGGGCAGGTTTACCATGCCCTTGGTGCTGTACAGATCGTAGTTACCGATTTCGCCCCCGAGCTGAGCTTTGAACCCGTCGAGCGAGGGCTTGGCGGTTATGACCTGGATGGCGCCGCCGGTGGCGTTCCGGCCGAGCAGGGTGCCCTGCGGCCCACGCAGCACTTCGATACGCTCGAGGTCGAAGAAACCAGCCTGCAGGCTGGTTGCGCGCTGGAGGTTGAAACCGTCGATGCTGATCGAGACCGCAGGGTCACCGATTTCTGTAACATCGCGGCTCGAGACGCCGCGCACGGCGATGATCGGCGCTGCGCCCGAATTGGTGATCGAGACCGAAGGGGCCACTCGGCTGATGTCGTCGACGTTGCCGACGCTGTTCCTGGCGAGTGTCTCGGCGCTGAGCACCGTCAGCGACAGCGGCGTTTTCTGCTCCGTGCTTGGGCGCTTTTCGGCAGTGACGACGATTTCACTGAGACCCCCCTCGGCGCTTGTCTCTTCCTGCCCGAAGGCGGGCAGGCTGATCGAACAGGCCGCCGCGCAGATAGCGAAGACGGATGTTTTCGACATATATGATCCCACACTCATGTTCATTCCCCGATTTGTCTCATCCCCGCGTTATTGCGCTGACGGCACCCGGCGGGTGCTGCTCCTTGGCGAGGACGGATATTTTAGATTGAAAGGTTCACGGTACTGGCGGCACGGCGCCCTGTTTTCAGGCTGCCGGTTCGTTCCTGCGTGTCATTGCCCTCTTCTTTTGTAAGTCCTTGTTGGCTTCGTGCTCGATGGCGGCACAATTGTATCCTCTTTGCGAAGGCAGCCGGTGCATGGTTGCGCCGCTGCCTCGGTCCCTAATTTGTCACGTTTGCAGCCGACACGACCGTTGCCAGGTCCACCTTCAACCCGCGTACGCTTTCGTCGATTTCCACATCGATCCACTCGTCGGGCGAGTGTTCCGCGCCGCCGCGGCCGCCCGAACCAATGGTGATGGCCGGAATGCCCAGGCTCATCGCCACGTTGGCATCGGTCGAAACTGCGATGAACCGGCTCTGGTACCCGAATTCTTCCGCCGCCCCGACGGCGATGGCGGCAAGGCCCTTCGTCTCGTCCGTCTGGCCGGCAGGGCGCATGCCGATAACCTGGAAATCGACGCTCACCTTGCCGCGCTCGGTAGAGCGCGCGGCGTTTTCCTCGTCTACCGCATGCTGGGCGATAGCGCGCAGTTCGCGGTCCACGCGAGCGACTTCCTCCGGGGAAGTGGAGCGCATGTCGACATCGACGAAGACCTGCGGAGGAATGGTGTTAACCGAAGTCCCGCCGCCGGCGATGCTGGCCGAATAGGTGACCTTTGGCTCGCTCGGTACGGCGATGCCGTAGAGCCCGACTACGGTCTTCGCGAGGGGCACCATCGGATTGACGATGCCGAATTTGTCGTAGCTGTGTCCACCTGGCCCGCTGAAAACGATGTGATAGCGGTTGGAGCCCACGCCGCGCGTGACGATGCCGCCCGACCCGGAACTGTCGATGCTGATGAAGCCAGTCGCCGTCTTGGCACGCGCGTCGTTTTCAAAAAGGTGGCGTACGCCGCGCAAGTCGCCCGGGCCTTCCTCTCCCACGTTGCCGACGAACAGAATGTCGCGCTCAGTCTGGATGCCAGCCTTGTCCATAGCGCGGGCCAGTACCAGCAAGGTGGCCAATCCGCGGGAATCGTCGCCGATACCAGGTGCCATGAGCCTGGTACCCGCACGCTTGACGGTCACGTCGGTGCCCTGCGGGAATACGGTATCGAGATGCGCCGCCACAATCAGCGCAGGGAGCTTTCGGTTGCGGCCGGGACGTACGCCGATAACATTGCCGATGCCGTCAATCGTCACGTCCCTAAAGCCGCTCTGCTGCATCATTTCAGCAACCAGCTTGCCGCGGCTCGCTTCGCCAAACGGCCACGACGGGGTTTGCGTGATTTCTATGATTTCGTTCACAAAGCGATCGTGATCCGCTTGAAGTGCCTGCGCTGCGGACTTGAAGCCAGGGGTTCCCAAAGTGCGCTTGACAATAGCCGGAGTGGCAGTGGCCGAAGAGGCCGGTTTCGCCGGAGTGGCCGGGTTGGCCGCAATGGCGGCGGACACCAACAATGCCATGGATATGGTCATGTTCTGAATTCTCCTGATGTGCAATCAGGCCACAGGGAGCAGCGAAACCCCACTGGCCAATGCTGCTAATCGGAAAAATCTCGTCCGATTCGGCGCATTCTGGAGCGGGAAACACTCTGTAACCAGATTTTGGTACTTCACACTGGCTATCATTTCAAGCCGAAAGTGAATTCATAAATATATGGAGCCGATTTCGTTATTTGATCGGCTCAATCCGGGCCGCAGCCGGGGGAGGAGCCCGGCTGCGGTGTCGCCCTGCCGACGTGGAGGACAGTCAGCGGACGACAAACTTTCGGACGTAGGCGAGCGAGCGGCGCAGTTCGTCTTGCGAAGGTCCGCCTGCGTATTCGTATTCAAGGAAGATGGGGATGTTCCAGCCGTTCTCGGTGATGGTGCGCACCACCCCCGCGATCGGCGTATCTCCTTGCCCATAGGGCATGTTCATGCCGAAGTTAGCCTTGCGGTCCTTGAGGTGAACGCTGCAGACGTTCTCGTGATGCCTGTGCAGGAACCCAAGCGTGTCGAAGCCGGCGGCCGCGAAATGGCCAATGTCGAAATTGAGCCGATACCACGGCGACATTGCCAGACCCTGCTCGAAGCTCTCGGGAGTTGCCAACTGGTTGGGGTCGCGCAAGTTGGAATGCCCATGAAGACCCAGAAGTGTGCGATGTCTGGCAGCGAAGGGCGCCGTGCGGCGTAGCATCGAAAGGGTGGTCGATGCGGTCATCAGGTTGGTGCCCAGCGCCTTGGTGGCAGCAAAGCCCCATTCGACTTCGGCATCGGTGCAATCGTCCTTGAGGCCGAAATTGAAAGCCTGGACTTCGATCCCGGCGGCGCGGAAGCGACGACCGATCTCGCGGAAACGGGCGATCGGGGTGGCAAGGCGATACTTGCGCAGGTCTTCGCGGCTCTGCAATACAGCGGCCGGGCGCGTTCCCTCGGGCGGGCGGCCGTAGAGCGAGGCTTCGGTCGGCTTGCCGCCGGTGAACGCCCAGGCCGCATGGGCGGACAGGGCGGGCGGCTCGACCGTTGGTTCGAACAGCTCGATCATGTCGACGCCCAGATCCTTGCAGGCTTGGATCATCTTGTCGACCGTGTCTCCGGGCGTCGGCAGCAGGTCGCGGAAGCTGTAGGTCTGAATGCCGAGGCGGACCTTGTAGCGGCGGGGCCGTGCAAGCGAGGGAACGGATAATACGGCGGCGCCGGTCGCGGCCGCTGTCAGGAGGGTGCGGCGGGTAACATCCATGGATGATCTCCTACAAGGAAAGGGGCGCGCGGCGGCGCGGAAGCAGCAGCGACGACGCCGAGACGACGCAGATGGCGCCCAGGAACAGTGCCACCGGCATGGCACTACGATAATGGGCGAAGAGCGCGGTCGCGATCAGGGGCGAAAAGCCGACGATGAGCGAGGAAACCTCATGCGCCATCGCCAGACCGGAATAACGCACGCGGGCGCTGAACATCTCGCTGTACATGGCGGGCTGCACGCCGGCCATCGCGGCGTGGCAAAGGCCATTGCCGATGACGAAGGCCAGCAACACTAGCCCGTTTGAGCCCGATTCCAGCATCGCGAAGAAGGGATAGGCGAAAGCCGCCATCGCGAGCACACCGAACATGTAAACCGGGCGGCGACCGAACCGGTCCGACAGGGCGCCGAACACCGGCATCATCAGGCTGTCCGCCAGCATGCCGAGCGTGACGCCCAGCATCAACGTTTCCACCGCAGCGCCTACCGCCTTGCCGTAAGCCAGCGCGAACGTGACAAAGAGATGCGACCCGCAGGTTTCCGCAAGGCGCGCGCCGATGCCCACAATCATTTCGCGCGGGTGCTGGCGGAGCACTTCGACAAGCGGCGCATGCTGCGGACCGCCATGTGCTTCGGCCGCCTGGAAGTCCGATGTTTCCGATACACGGAAGCGAATGAACAGGCCGACCGCGAAAATCGAGATGCTGATGAGAAATGGCACGCGCCAGCCCCAGGCAACGAAGTCGTCGTGCGGCAGCAAACCGGCCAGATAGAACGCGAAAGTCGAGAGGACGAAGCCAAGGCCGACGCCGGTCTGGCTGAGCGCCCCGAACACGCCTTCGCGTCCTGCGGGGGCATTCTCGGTGATGAGCAGCACGCCGCCGCCCCATTCACCGCCTGCGGCGACGCCTTGCAGGACACGCAGGAGGACAAGTGCGATCGGCGCCCAGATGCCGATCTGCGCGAACGTCGGGAGCAGCCCGATCAGGAACGTCGCCAGGCCCATGATCGCCAGCGTCCAAAACAACGAGGTCTTGCGGCCGTACTTGTCGCCGACGTGGCCGAAGACCAATCCGCCAAAAGGCCGTGCCGCGAAGCCGACCGCATAGCCTGCAAAGGAGACTAACGTGTTGACGAGAGGATCCGCGCCAACCGGAAAGAACAGGTCGCCGAAAACCAGTGCGGCGGCCGTTGCGTAAAGAAAGAAGTCATACCACTCGAGCGTATTGCCGACGACGGAGGCAGCGATCGCGCGGGTCAGCGTGCGCTTCTGGTCCGGGGAACTGGATGCTGTCTGCACGGGTACTGTCCTCAGGCCTGTTGCGCCGGATGGGCGATGATGGCGCCCGGCGACTTTGCGCAGGGCGAGAGTTCGACGGACATGCCGGCGCCCGCGCCAGGCGCGAGCAGGGCCAGCACACGGATGCCCAGCGGGCTCGCGACCGCGCCGAGGCGCAATGGTCCTTCGGACAGCACGGCGGTATCGAGTGAGCGATGGATGACGGCTTCGCTGACGACAGTGCCTGTAACGCGCGTCACACGCATCTCCAGATCGTCGGACAGACAGGCGCGGCAGACGTCGCGGAACGGATATTGCACGGCGCCGCATATGCGGCAGCACTGCAGGGTCAGGCTCATTGCACGGATTCCAGCAGCAGTGCTCCGGTGGCAAGGCAACGGTCATAAGTGACCATGCCGTAGCCGCTCGCCAGCGCGATACGTGCACCGGGCACTTGCGCGCCGAGCGGTTGGCCGGTGACCTGACGCAGCGCCTCGACCACGGGGAGGAACCCGCCGGCCGCTCCGGCCTGACCGCAGGACAACTGACCGCCGCAGGTATTGTGAGGGAAGTCGCCGGTCACGCTCAGATCGCGTGCGCGCAGGAAAGCAGGAGCCTCACCTTTGCCGCAAAAACCCAGATCCTCGATCTGCATGGCGCAAATCACCGGGTAGTCGTCGTAGGTCTGGAGGCAGTCGACGTCGGCCGGCGTGATACCCGCCTGCGCCCATAGGGCATCGGCATCTACCGCCCACCCTCCGCGTATCGCAACCGGATCGGCGAAATAGGCATTGTGCCGCTCGATCGCGCCCATCACGCGGGCCTGACGCAGGCCTAATTCGCGCGCGCGTTCAGTGCTCATGACGAGGAACGCTTCAGCGCCGGCGCAGGGCATCACACAGTCGAACTTATGGATCGGCGTAACGATCGGCGGCGCGGACAGGTAGCTCTCCATGTCAAGCGGCTTGTCGCCCAGCAAAGCGTTGGAATTGTCGGCCGCGTTCGCTCGCTGGGCCACTGCGATCCGCCCGAAGTCCTCGCGCACCGCACCGAAACGACGCATGTAGTTATCGGTAATGAGCGCGAAGACCCCGTTGGGACCTGCTTTGCCTTGCGGCAGTATCGCTTCATCGGAGAAGCGGCTGAAATTGGAGACCAGCTTCGCGAAAGTCTGCGAATTGGCGGTGTCGGCCGCGATGCAGGCAACAATGGATGCATCACCGCACTGAATCGCGCGCGCGGCGCGGCGCAGCGCCATGACCCCGCTGGCGCCGCCGGTCGGCAGCCATTCGATCCAGCGCGGCGACATGTCGAAGTGCTCGGTCAGGGCGATGGTCGTGTCGGCGCCCAAAGTGAACGAAGAGCAGGCAAGCCCGTCGATGTCTTCCTTTCTCACGCCCGATGCCTCGACCAGCGCACGCAGCGCCTGGCCGAAAAACCAATGCGCCTGCCGTTCGCTGGCACGCTGATAGGGTACCGTCACCGGACAGACGACGGCGACATCATTGTACCCTAGCGGATCACGGGCAGTCGACACGGCGTTCACGCCTGCTTGCGCTTGAGAGCACGCAGGTCAAAGGCACCGCCCTGTTCCACGATGGCCCGGCCAAGCTTGCGGATTTCCCCGCGCTGCAGCTTTTGCGAACTTGTGGTGGGCAGGGCGTCGACGAAGGCCAAATAGCCCGGTATCTTGAAATATTGCAGGCTTTCGAGGCACGAACGTGCGATGTCGGCGGCCAGCGTCTCGTCCGCGGTTCCCGATGTCTCGATCAACGCCAGCACTTCCTCGCCGCGGATCTCATCTGGCACGGGGGTGACAGCGCAGCCGGTCACGGCATCGTGCCGCATCAGGGCGCCTTCCACTTCCACGGCAGCGATGTTCTCGCCGCTACGGCGCACAATATTTTTGCTGCGATCCACGAAGAACAGGCTTCCCTTTTCGTCGCGGCGGACAATATCGCCGGTGTGCAGCCAGCCTCCATCCCATGCCGCTTCGGTCGCGGCCTCGTCGTTGTGGTAGCGCGAGAAGAAGTGGCGCCGCGGATCGTCGCCGCGCGCGCGCACCAGCAGTTCACCCGGGCGGCCGGCCGCAACGTCGCGTCCTTCCTCATCCACCAGACGATATTCCATGTGATCGGGCGCTTTGCCGAAGCAGCGCTGACCGACATGGCGGGGTTCCTCACTGGCAGTGATCCATGCGCCGGCTCCGGTTTCGCTCATCGCCCAGGCCTCGATCAGCGGGAAACCATAGCGTTCTTCGAAGATCGCATGGTGGCGCGGGTCAACACCCGCCCCAAAAGCGAAACGGATGCTGTGCCCCTCCCACGCTGCAGGCTCGTCGTCGCGCTGGAGCAAGATGGCAGGCATCACACCAAGGTAATGCACGATAGTCGCGCGGGTCTCGCGCACTGTTCGCCACCAGGTCGAGGCATGGAACCGGTCTAGCTGGATCAGGCAGCCGCCGCTGAATATCGCCGCCATGAACGAGCAGGCAAGTGCGTTCATGTGCGTGACGGGCAGGGGCGTCAGGATGCGATCGGCGCCGGGGCGGAACGCGCAGTAGCCCCCCAGTTCGGTGTAGAATGCGCCGATCCGGGTGAAGTAGGCGTTGGAAAGTACGCAGCCCTTGGGCGTGCCGGTAGTGCCGGACGTAAAGATCATCGCAGCCTCGCTCTCGGCGTGCGGGATTCCCGGCAGCGCAGGACGGCCTGCGGGCGCAACGGTCGTGTCCGCCGCGCTGACGAGCGGCATGGTGGTGGGGGTCAGGCCGGCCAGACGCTCCGTGTAGCGCTCCCGGCATACCATCAGGTCAAGTTCCGCCAGGCTGACGGTCTGCTGCAGCTCACTATCGCTCATCGCGAGGTTGAGGGGGGCGATGCTCACGCCCAGCGCGTTGAGCGCAAGGAAATGCAGGAAGAATTCCGGATGGTTATCCAATGCCAGCCCTGCGCGGTGGCCATGCCCAAAACCAGCCTCCGCATAGCGGGCCTGCAGCGCCTGGACGTCTGCCATGGCTTCTTCGAACGTCAGCGCAATCTCCGCTTCACCGGCCAGTGCTTCGGCGGGAGTATGCAGGAACGCGTGCTTCGGCCAACGCTCCGCAGCACTGCGAAAGTTGCCAAAAATCGTGCCATGGGCATTCTCACCAAGTGCGGTCTCATCACGGTTGGACATCGGATCGCCCGTACTGGAAGAGGTCGGCGCGGATACTTCGATCATAAATTGGTCTCGTGGTCCTTGCGAGGGTCATTGGACGCCATGCCGCGCCCAACCCAGATTTCCCCGGTATTCCAAACCCGGTTACGGGAATTGCATTCATTTTAAACTTAAAGCGTTATAACGGCCGCCGTGAGATTTTTGGGTATCTTCAGGTTCAGGCCGATTTGGCGCGGGGGGTTTCCAGACTGGTGGCAGCAGTGAAGCTGTCGCGTGCGCGCACTACGAACTGCAGAGTCGCATCCTGAACGGCCAGGGCATCGCGCCTTTCGAACCCGTCCAGCATTCGCGACAGCAGATCCAGCACGACATGTTGGGTCGCAGCATCGATGATCGTCGCTTTGCGGACGATCTGGACATGGTCAACGAAGCGGCTGATCGCCGCTGCCAAGCGCCGGTTCGGCACGGCGTCAAGCCAGATCTGCCTGAATTGATCGTTCGCCACCATCATGTCGCCGAGGCGGACATCGGCGACGGCGTGCCGCGCACTGGTCAAGGCAGAGCGGAGCGCATCGATCCGAGCTTCGTCCAGCACCCGGGAAGCCGAGGCGGCAGCGCGCGGTTCGAGCAACATACGCACCTCGAAGATTTCTTCGATGTCCTCATACGTCAACTTGGGCAAAATGAAGCCCCGAGTGGTGCCTGCGAGATAACCTTCGTGAACAAGGCGAAGAAGCGCCTGCCTGACTGGCATGCGCGAAAGTCTGAATTCCGTGGCCAGTCGCGAATCCACGATCCGCTCGTCGGCCGCGATCTCTCCACGTTTGATGCGTCCGAGGATCGCGGTGTACACGTCCGAATCTACGATATCGAGCAGAGTACCTGTCTGCGGGGAAGGATCTTGCGTCATCTACCGTAGCATTCTCCAAAACTAAATTCAGAATACACTTTCGCCGCGTTGTTGCAAGGGTAATCCCGCGTTACGTCTCGTATTGCGCTGATAGATATCCCGTCAGCGGCGCCCGTGCATCGCCGTATTGTCCGGCAAGTGCGACATTTCAGCGTCCAAATCCGCCGACGGCTGGAGCATCCCTTCAGAGCGAGTGATGACAGCAGTGGCGACGGCGTTGCCCACAACGTTGGTGGCCGAGCGGCCCATGTCAAGGAAGGTGTCCACACCCAGCAGCAGGGCGATTCCTTCCACCGGCAGGCCAAACTGGGCAAGCGTTGCTGCAATCACCACAAGGCTGGCGCGCGGGACCCCGGCAATGCCCTTGGAACTGACCATCAGTGTCAGAAGCATCAATATCTGCGTCATCAGCGGTACATGGATGCCGTAGGCCTGCGCGATGAACATGGACGCGAAGGTCATGTAGATCATCGAGCCGTCAAGATTGAAACTGTAGCCCAGCGGCAGGATGAAGCCGGAGATTCGGCGCGGCACGCCGAAGCGATCGAGCTGCTCGAACAGCTTGGGCAGGCTCGCTTCCGAGGAGGCGGTCGAGAACGAAAGCAGCACCGGCTCGCGAATGTAGCGGAACAGCGTGATGACACGCTTGCCCAGAAACAGGCCGCCCGCGCAGAACAGCAGCACCCACAGCAAGCCCATCGCAAGATAAAACTCGCAGACCAGCACTCCGTAGGTCACGATAATGCCGACGCCCTGCGTACCGATGACGGCGGCAATCGCGCCGAACACCGCGAAGGGCGCGAAGCGCATCACGCAGCCGGTGATCTGCAGCATCAGTTCCGACAAAGCCTCGGTGGCGCGCACGATCGGCGCGCCGCGCTCCCCGATTGCGGTGAGGCCGACGCCGACGAAGACCGAGAAGACGAGGATCTGCAGGATGTTGTTCTCGGCCATCGCCGCCAGCGGGCTGGCCGGGAAGATTTCTAGGATGAAGTGGTGGAGCGTCAGCTCGCCGGTCGGCAGGTCGCCGAGGTTCTCGGTGGTGTCCAGGCCTACGCCGACGCCCGGCTTGAACAGGTTAACGAGGACGAGGCCGAGGCCTAGCGAGCACAGGCTGGCGGTGATGAACCAACACAGCGCCTTGCCGCCGATGCGGCCCAACGTGGCACTGTCGCCCATGCTGGCGATGCCACTGACGATGGTCGCGAAGACCAGCGGGGCGAGGATCATCTTGATGAGCCGCAGGAACACGTCGGGCAGCAGGCGGAAGTAGCCAGCCCATTCATTGAGGTGCGGGTCGCCCGCCGGAATGTATGCATGGAGCACGTAACCGACCGCGATGCCGAGGACCATGCCGGCCAAAATGTAGAGCGTCAGGCGCCTGCCCATGATGAGGTCATTTCTGTTGGAGGAATTCAGTGCAGCTTCGCCGACCAACGTTCTGGAACGTGGTTCCAGCCTTATGGCTGGGGTGCAAGCTAATCATCGGAAAACTGAATGCAGTTTTCAAGCCCAAAAATTCGCGGTGTGAGCAATCAGAACTAGCGAGCCTGAGTAGTATCGACTTAACCTGAGGCCGTTGAAGAGATTTCTCGTTGGAATCGCTGGAGCCGACCGGGTGGAGAAGGCCGAGCGGAGTGAACGGTCAACTAAACTCTTTGCCTCCGCAGCCTCTCGTCCTAATCTCCAGTCTGGCTGAAAGTTTGTTCCTGCCTTCACGCCCTCAATTGTTTGGTAGGAATGTTAGGAAAACAGCGAGCGATCGGTTTCGTCACAATATGCCGTTCGGTAACGGTTTAGGGAATGACAGCAAAGTCCCAACCCAAGGCGTTGCGCGCATCGTGAAACCGACCCTTTGCGGACTCTCAACCGTCGATTTTTGATCCCCAAGTGCGGACGGTCCGCAAACCCGGCAGGTCGCGACCAGGTCCAGTCGTTCCCCGGCGAGCATGCGAACAGCCGCTCCTGCTGGAACCCGTCATTTTGGTTCCAGTAAGCGGTCCGCCAGCAGCGCGCCCATCGTTAGTCGTAGGCGCGGTTGTTCGGGGGCCAAGTTCAGGGAATGCCCTCGCTGTTCACGGACGACCACTTCTGCCGCCACCTGCCGTTCATTTACTAATGGGCGGTCGAAGACTGCTCGCCTCGGTTACTGTTTTTCGATGTCGCTCAACCGGGGGCGGAATGCCGACACTCGCCGCTGCGCAGCGCCGATTAAGTTGTCTGAAAATGTTGGAGCGTAAAAAAATGGCTAGCTGAAGTATTAATAACTAGTAGAGAAGTTGATCGTGTGATAGCTTGTCAGCTCCAGGAGAATCGCGGAATGTCGCTGATCGCCACTTACATCGCGCCCGATGGCTCGCCAGTCGAGATCGAGGTGGATTCGACGATTGTGGCGGAAGGCTATGGCGAAGCGAATGCCGATGGTTTCGCCGCAAGGCGCTTAGGTGAGCTGGGCTCGTCGCTGAAACCTGTGCTGTCGATGGTCGACTCGCTGGTGGCCGGTTTCCGGCAGTCAGTGGGCAACGCGCCCGACATTCAGGTCACCGTCGGGCTTAAGTTCGGCATCGAAGGAAATATTGTTGTGGCTAAGGGAAGCACCGAGGGCAATGTCTCGGTCGTGCTCAAGTATTCCCGTGTCCCAGCTGCGTGACCTCACCCTGCGCGTTAAGGCGCATGCGGGGGATGGCGTGGTCGGGTCCGCGGTCGCACTAGACACGCGCCACATCGTGAGTTGCGCCCATGTCCTCGAAGCCAGAGCCAATCCCGACAAGCCGGTTCTCGGGACGCAAACCGTCAACCCAGTTCCCGGCGATCGGATCATGGTCAGCCGCGCGGCCGAGCCTGGCCGTCCCCGCGCCGCCACGCTCGTCGCGATGGGCGATCCGCGCGTGCCGACGGACGACTTTGCGCTGCTGCGGCTGGACGAACCGCTCGACCACGAAATCGCTTTTCGGCTGTCCGATCGGTTGAGTAGCGGCCACCGCTTCGACGCCTTCGGTTTTCCGATCGGCTACGATCTGCCAGGCAACATCGCACACGGAGTGATCGGCGTGGCCAACAGCCTCGGGATGGTACAACTGAACGCCGATCTTGGCGGCTTCGCTGTCAAGGGGGGGTACAGCGGAGGTCCCGTGTGGGACCGGATCGCGAGAGCAGTGGTCGGCATCGTGACAGGTAGCGCGAAGCACCCCACCATCGATCCCAGGGTCGGCTTCATGCTGCCCTTCGCGCTGCTGCTCGATCGGCCCGAATTCGCACGAGTGAGCAGGGCTCCGCTCGCGTTCGGCCAGCCTGAGCTGTCTAGCTTGCTGGCTGCGATCGCTGGCGATCTGGAGCGGGATCAGGCGATAGTGTTCCTGATGCGCAAGGTGCGTGAGTTCAGCGAGGATCCCGTTTCGCGCTACTGGGTCTATCACACCCTGGGAGCGATTGGTGGGCCGCGCGTCGGAAATATGCTGCGTATAGCGATCAGGACCGAGGACGACGATTTTGCTCGAAGTGGTGCGGAGGAGGCGCTGGCGACCGCATAGCTGAGTAAGAAGGAGGGGAGATGCCTAAAGGACTATTCTCGCTAGCGCTTATGTCGCTAGTCCTTATGCCGCTGGCCCTCGCCAGCTGTGATGGCAAGCCAGCGGGGGAGAACGATGTCACCCCTGCGGTCGCTACGAGGATCGATCCCGCCGCGATCGCAAAGCCGCTGCTCGCCGATGCCGCCGCGCTTGGCGAGAATATCGCGGTGGAAGGAACCGCGCCTATCTTTGTGCTGCCGGAGAACCACGCCGTCGTGGGCGAGCAGCTAGAACAAGCGCTGTTCATGGTTCGCCTGCAGTCGCACCAACCGATCGGCGGCATCGTGCTGGAAGGGGCAACTGAGATACCAAAGTTCGATCGCTTCTCCCCTGATGTCGCGTTCGGCATGCTCGCCGAGGGCGATATTAGTAGCGCCGAGTTCATGGCCGCAGGCTATGGCGTACCGCTGATCCCGGGCGAGAACGATGCGAGCTATAATGTCGACGATCCGAAATCGGACCTGTGTGGCGCGATCGCCCAACTCGCAAGCTTCGATGCGCTGGTCGACGCGCAGGGCGACGAGGAGGCAATGGCGGAAGTCCGGGCGCGAAGCGACAACCTCAAGGCACGGCTGGGCCGGTTCGAAGGCGAGGCGGAGCGAATTGCAGCTAGCTTTGCCAAACCCGGGGCGCGCGAATGTTCGGCATCTTCAGCGCAGGCGATGAGCTTCATTGCAAAGCGTAACGCTATCCTTGCCGATCTGGTGCCCGAAGGGAGCCGCTTTCGCGGCGCCTTCAGTCGTAGCTGTCGTGTCAACGCCACAGACCGGCAGGCAGATGACGCCCAAATCGAGGAAAATATCGCCGATCTCAAAGCGTTGGTCGAGTTCGCCGAACAGCTTCCCGAGCAAGTTGGCGGAGAAATCAAGACGGGCTTGGAAGGACACCTCAATTTCCTCGAATCGCGGGCAGCATCCACGCAGATTATGGTCGAGCAAGCAGTTCAGGCTGCGGGCGGCGGCCCCGGTCCCGTCGTGATGATCATCGGCGCAGCGCATACTGCCGGCGTGGTCGAGGGCCTGAAGATCGCAAACGTGCCGTTCGCAGTGATCACGACGAATATGCGAACGACGAACGACAAGTTTGCATTGACCAGCTCTGGTCAAATGACCCGAGGCGAGATCGACCGTAAGTATGACCGACTACCACTACGCAACAATCTATTTAACTCATTTCTGATTGGTGCCGATGAAAATCGGTATAACAAAACGAGGTGTGCTGTCGCGTCAAGCAAGAAATACGATATCACACTTGATCAACCATGGAACAAACAAAAAGCAATGACCTATGGATTGATGAACAACTTCGCGAGGGCGGGCTTCCGTGGCGGAGGTTGGCCGCCGGATGAGCCGCCGGGCGGCTGGTCGAATGCGGCGGCGTCGATCGATCCGTCTCGCGGCGAACCGAAGCGTGACGCACAAGGTCGTGTCATTGGCCTCCTATTCCCGCTAACCCTGAAAGCTCACGGCGCCACGCACAAAGAAGTATACATCTACATGGAGAAGGACAACGCCGCGACCCAAGGTGGCACAATCGAGGGCAAGCTCCTGGAAAAGGTGAAAGAGATGAGAGACCCAGCGAAGTCCAAGGAAGTCCGGGCCGAACTGTTCACCGGCATGGAGTTTAAGGCCAGGTCCTACGAGTCCGCGGAGGCGGCGCGCCGCTCGGAGCAGATGAGCACGCGATGAACGCCGCGTGCAATATATCCGCCACTTGGACCGGAATGCACATCTGTTATGAGAATAGCGAACCTAATCGCGTAAGTTTGCTTGAAGGACGCACAGACCATACATTAACAGTTCGGATTCGGTTCCCACAGATTGGCTTATGTTTTGGCTTAGTAGCGGCGACATTCATAGAAGCTGTGGGTAGCGCAGGGATGATGGGCAGCTAGCCCTGCTCAACTCCCCCGAAAGCGGTCGGCCAACAAGCGGACAAGCTTAGTTGTTCGGCACTTCGGAAACGACGAATGCTTGAAGGTCCGCTCCTGTCGCAAGCTGTCGTTCGCCGCCGCGGTCGGGAACGGCGGGTCAGTCCCACTTCAAGGCGATGAACGAAGGGCCGGAATCGGGCGCCTCATTTTGGCCCTGGAATGTCCATAATCAGGGCGGACCGTTCATACTGCGCGGCACTGGGCAGATGCATAATAAGCTCGCTTTTTGATGAGCCTCAAAATCTTCGGCGCAGCTCGATGAACCAGCTCCGTGCGTTGCCGATGTAGGCGCCCTTGGGGCCAGTGAAACCGGAAACCGCATAGAACTTGTCGAAGATGTTCTCGATGCGGAACTTGGCATCGAAAATCCCGAAATCGCGCGAAATGGTGGCGTCGAACACCGTGAAGGGCTTCAGCCGGTCGCCGCCGCGGTCGATCTGCGAGGACACGTACTGGCCGCCGATCGAGAACGCGGTGTCGATGGCGGCAACCTGATAGCGGGTCCAGAACCCCGCCTTGTTCTGCGGCGCATTGGGGAAGCGGCCGCCGACGGAGCGGTCCACCGACTGTCCTTCGATCGAGCCGGTCACGCGGGTGTCGTTGTAGGCGTAGTTGGCTGAGACGAGCCAGTCCTTGGTGATGTCGGCGGTCAGCGTCGCCTCGACACCCTTGCTCGTAACTTCGCCGATCGGAGCAAGCTGGTCTGTGCCATTCACGGCATCCTGGCTGTCGTCGATCTGCAGGACGTTTCGCCGCACGATGCGATAGGCGGCCAACGTCGCCTGGACCCGTCCGTCCATCAGGTCGGTCTTGGCGCCCACTTCCCACTGGCTGCCGGTCTCGGGTGCAAAGGGACCGCCCGCCAGCGGCGATTGGTCGGTCACGCTCTGGGGCTCGAACGCCTCGGACCAGCTGACGTAAAGCGAGACGTCCTTGCGCGGCTAGTAGATCGCGCCAGCGCGCCAGGTCGTCGCCGCCGCGCTGGCATCTGCGCCTTCGATATAGTCGGCATCGTCGAACCAGTCGCGGCGAAGACCTGCGACCAGGATCACATGCTCGCCAAGTCCCATCTGCTCCTGCAGGTAAACACCGCGGCGCAGCGCCCGCGCGTCCGAGTAGGACGGGGTGACGTTCGACAGATCGGGGCGGCTGTCCGTCGTGTAGTCAGGGTCGATCAGCGAGCGGGTGGGAACGCTGCGGGTGGCGTAATTGGTGCCGCTGGAATCCTCGCGATACCAGTCACCCCCCAGCAGGATGGTGTGGTCGATCGAGCCGGTCGACACCTTGGCGACGAGGTTGGCGCCGAACGAAAGCCCTTCCACCTTGCGCTTCTGGTCGCGGTACTCGCGGGTGATGGTGTCGTAGACGCCATCGGCGTCGGTATCGCGCAGGGCGACCGGCTCGTGGTACTTCTGGTCCTCGTCATACTTGAACCAACGGGCAGCGGCATTGAACGAAAGCGCATCGGTCAGCTTGCTGTCGAGCCGGGCCTGGGTAACGAGGCCATTGTAGCGGATGTAAGCATCCGGGTCGTTGTGGTTCCAGCTGCGCTTGGCGTAGAAATTGCCATCGGCATCGATGGGAATGCCGCGCAGACGATTGCCCGGCAGGGTCTGGTCGTAGTCGGTCAGCTGCACCGTCAGCTTGGTGTCCGGAGCGAGCTTCACGGCCAAGCCGGCATCGCCCACGAAAGTACGGCTGCTGGCCTTGTCACGATAGCTGTCCATGTCCTCGTAGAACAGGCCTGCGCGGGCGGTGATGTTGCCCGCTGCATCAAGCGGCCCCGTCACGTCGGCCGACCCGCCGTAGCGGTTGCGCCCGCCGCCGATGACGCGCACGTTTCCGCCGAACACGTCGCCAGGCTTCTTGGTAACATAGTTGATCGTGCCGCCTGGAGAGCCCGAACCGTAGAGCATTCCGGCCGGTCCCTTGAGGAACTCCACCCGCTCGATGGTGAAAAGCTGGGGCACCGAAAACGTCTGGAACGGATCGCCGCGAAGCCCGTCGTAATAAGTCACGTCCTGGCTGAAGCCGCGATAGGTGACGGTTGCGTAATTGTCGGCGCTCACGCCGGGCACGTTGCGATACAGATCGCGGATGTCGCGCGCGCCCTGGTCCTCGATCATCTCACTGTTGATGACCTGCACCGACTGCGGCACGTCCATGGGATCGGCAGCGATCTTTCCGATCTCTGTATTGGTCACGCGATAGAGTTTCTGCGCCCGCGCGGTTACGACGATGCTTTCTCCGACATCATCGGCGCCAGGTGCCTCATCTGCAGAGGCGGGGGCGGCAACGCCAATCATCAGCGGGATTGCGGCTACGCAAGACGCAAGGGAATGCGCGCGAGACGGCGAAAAGCTGCGTGGCACTATTTGGTTGACCCCTATTCGCGAAAAGCGGTGTGCTCTCCGAAAAAGGCGCGTGCCGGTTGGCGTTGCGAGCCCCAATTTCCTCTTCAGCGCGTCCGCTAATGAGAGTGGATCGCATTAGCAAGTACTTTCCTATATTCTTTCAAGATTGGTGCACGAGCCACGCTCAGAATGCTCGGCAAACGAAGGGCCGATGCTGGAGGGAGGCCGATCCGAAAAATGGCGTGGAATTGACCGGCGGAACCGGCAAGCTCGGTGCCCGGTTGCTGACCGTCGCGCGTAGCAAGGGCGACAGCGAAGGGGAGGGCGCCACTGCGTACCTCACCTGAGGACCGTGCGCGCGGAGGACACGTGGACCGCTTCTGGCAGGTCGCGACCACGTACGGCCGTTCGTGCCCCGTGCAATGAATGGCCGATTTCGCCGAGTGCCGTCGTTCGATTGGAGCGCACCAAGCAGCGGCGTGCTGCCCGAGGGCGCCTCGCTCGTGCCCACGCAGATTCTGTGGACGATGCTGAGCCCAACGAGGTCATCTTGGTGTGGCTGGTCGTGATCCATAGCTTGGAAATAGTAAATATCTCAATGAATGTTGGGCTTCGAGGTTTCTTTGGCTAATTGAAATCCCGCCGTCCATGATTTCCGTTTGTCTGAGCTTGAGTAGGGATTGTCGGTATGTAAAAGGCCAGCATGAGCTGCCTTTATTCCCCAGCTGAACGCTCGATAATCAATATCCATTTGATCTCACAATCACGTCAGATGTTGACCATCGTCACGGCTATCCGCTAATTGATGTTAGCGCTGTCGGATTTAGAATGGACATTGATTTCGAAAATCAATTGATCTGTTTCGTCAATGACTTTCAGCCGCCAGTGTTTGCCGGTACAGAAATCATCCGGAGCTTGAACCAGCATGTCACCAGTAAACTGAATAGCCTCTAACTGAGCGGCTTTGGGATCATCCAGCGTCATGCCGCAGATATCCGGGTGGATTTGACCGTCAACCACATTAAAGTAATAGCGCGGCATCATTCTCTCCTGATGATCCGCAGGAGCAAGATATCTTCTAATGATTCTCGCTTTATACTGCGGGCGACCTTCCTCAATCCGCCAAAATATCGCGTGCCGATTTGTCGCTCACGCTATGAGAATTTGGCACTAAGCCGATCTGTCGGTATTTCATCTATGTTACGTATTTCTGATATAATCTAGCAGGCCTTTGTGTATCGGCGATATACGAAAGTATATTTCAATTGAATTGATCGCTTGCTCGACAGGTGCGATAATGCAGTTCGCCGTCTTTTCTGGGGAGTGCCGTTTTATGCTTTGGCTGCGATCGAGAATGACGAGCGCCGGGCCCTGGTTTCGCACCAACGGCGCTGGCCAATTTTCGACCAAAGTTCGGTGATTAAGAAGTCACCCATAATTGCTCGTCATGCTACTGTCGGTGAAACCGATATGGAGCTTGGCATGACCTTGTCGCAGGCCCACATTTTATCGTCGCAATCCCGCGGGCACAGAAGCGGGAGCGCCATTCGATGGGTGCTTCTGGGGATAGCGATAGGAGCGATATTCATCGCTGATACGCTCACCAATTACGAGATCGCTGTGGCCGTTTTCTACGTCGCTCCGGTTCTCATCTCCGCCGAGTTTCTTGGGAAAGTCGGTGTCCTTGGGATTTCTTGCCTATGCGCCTGCCTAGCCTTGGGGAGTTTCATGCTGCCACGTGAGGGGATATATCAGGCCGGAACGATCAACTGCGTCCTTAGTATCTGTGCAATCGCGGCAACGGCGTATCTGGCGTTGCAGCGATCGTCGGCGTTGCTGGCCGAGCATGAGGCGAAAGCGCAACTTACCCGTTTGTCGCGCGTGAATACCTTGGGGGAGATGGCCACATCCATCGCCCACGAGGTCAATCAGCCTCTGACCGGTATCGTCTCGAGCGCCGGGGCGTGTCGCAACTGGCTAGCTATCGACCCTCCTAACATCGCCAAGGCTCAACAAGCATTGGAGCGCATGATTGGTGATGCCAACCGGGCAAGTGGGATTGTCGATCGCGTTCGTAATCTCTCGAAGCGCGGCGCCCCGAAGGTGGAATGGATCAACGCGGATACACTGGTGACAGAGGTGATCGCGTTATGCAGACGGGAGTTGGACCGCAGCGCTGTCAGCGTGATTAGGGAGCCCGACGTAGGTCCAACCCAGGTGTTCGCCGACGCCGTCCAGATCCAACAAGTGCTCATCAACCTCATCCTGAACGCGTTGGAAGCCATGTCGGGTTCAGGAGGGCGTGGCCGAAACGTCTTCATTGCGGTCGCCCTGCAGCCCGGCAATATGGTGCTGTTTACCGTCGGGGATACGGGGCATGGCGTTGCTCCACATCTGATCGAGCACATGTTCGACCCCTTCTACAGTACGAAGGATGCCGGGATCGGGATGGGTCTGGCAATCAGCCGGTCTATCGTCGAATCGCATACTGGCCGCATTTGGGCCGAACCCGATCCGCAAGGCGGTGCCAAATTTTACTTCAGCCTGCCAGGCCGTATGGGGGCTTCGGGATGAGCGTGGAGCCAAAAAACAAAGAGGATCGGGACGCGATCGTCTATATTGTCGACGATGATCCATCGGTACGGGCCGGTTTGGCTGACCTGCTTGCATCGGTCGGCCTGAATGCGCTGAGCTTCCCTTCGGCGATGCATTTCATGACGTTCGATCGCCCCAACCTCACTTCTTGCCTCGTGCTGGACGTCCGCATGCCCGGTCTGAGCGGGCTGGACTTCCAGGATGAGATGGCAGCCCAGGGCATCGTGATGCCGACGGTTTTCATCACTGGACATGGAGACATTCCAATGTCCGTTCGCGCGATGAAAGCCGGCGCCGTCGAATTCCTCACAAAGCCATTTCGCGACCAGGACCTTCTCGATGCGATTGAGCAAGGTTTGCTGCGGGACAAAGCATCGCGTCAGGGGGCAGAGGTTCGCTCTGTGTTACTGGAGCGCCATGCAACCTTGAACGACGGCGAAAAGGCGGTGATGGATCTGGTAGTGACGGGCCTGCTCAACAAGCAGATCGCCGCAGAATTGTGCCTAAGCGAAATAACTATCAAGGTCCGGCGAGGACAAGTCATGCGCAAGATGGGCGCCAGCAGCCTTGCCGATCTGGTCCGCTACGCAGGGAGAATCGACGGTTCCGATCAGCAGACGCTCAAGCTCTAGGGCGAGGCCGGGGTGATGATCGAGAGCTTCGAGGCGCTCGGATCCCACCGAAGCGATCTCACACCGTCTGCGGCCGATCCATTGCGCACGAAGGCAAACCGACGCGATGGACCAGGTTCAGAAGACGAGCATTGCTCGGGCCTGACTTCCTGTGCCTTTGTCGAGCTGCGAGATGGCTCCGCGCAATTGGCCGATCTGAAGTGAAAGAGAATAGGAACCTAACCTAATGAGCCGGGTTTTCGATAATAGCCAAGCTCTGGGCCCCGGTAAGGAAGGACGCTGTTATGGGTGAGTTTACGGACAAGGCAAGCGCTGCTGGAAACAAGATCGCGGGCAACCTGAAGGAAGCGGTCGGCAAGGCAACCGACAACGAGAGGCTGGAAGCCGAGGGCAAGGCCCAGCAGTTGAAGGGGACGGGTCAGGATGTGAAGGGGAGCGTCAAGGGCGCTCTCGGCGACAAGATCTGATCCCTATCTGCGGATGGCCGCTCCAAAGCATTGGAGCGGCCATCGCGTTTGTATCTTCCTGAGCTCTGATCGTTCCGTCCATCGCCTTGTGCGCACCCACATCACAGCCAGAACTTAGCGGCGCCCACTGTCGCGGCGGAAAGCCCCTTTAAAAATGTCAGACGCACTGCAGCCCCGGTTCCAAACGCACGAAGAGCTGAAACGGCTTGACGACCTTCAGGCTTTCGATCTCGCGGGGCTCGAGGGTAATCCGGTCCTGAAGTCTGTGACGGATTTTGCCGCCAATTTGTGCGATACGCCGATTGCCCTGGTGAGTTTCGTCGAGCGCGACCGGCAATGGTTTCCGGCGAGGACCGGCCTGGATGCCCGGGAAACGCCCCAAGAAACATCGTTCTGCGCGCATACGATGCAAGGGCAGGGTATCATGATTGTGCCGGACGCCGCGGGCGATCCTCGGTTTCGCGACAACGCACTTGTCGTAGGGGAACCCGCCATCCGGTTCTACGCCGGAGCGCCGCTGGTCTCCGAAGATGGAGTTCAGCTTGGTGCTTTGTGCGTCATCGACCGGACCCCGCGCAGCGATCTGACGCCTGTTCAGCGTGAAGGCCTCAAGGTGCTGGCGGCGACTATCGTGGGTCAGCTTGCCCAGCGCCGCTCCCACCGTCATCACACAGATGAACTTGGGGAGCAGGAATCCAAGTTTCGCGTTCTGGCCGATACGATGCCGCAGATGGTGTGGTCGACGCGTCCGGACGGATTTCACGACTATTACAATGCGCGGTGGTACGAATTCACAGGCATGCCGGCCGGCTCCACAGATGGGGCCGGATGGAACGATATGTTTCATCCAGACGATCAGGAGCGGGCCTGGAGCGCGTGGCGCCATTGCCTCGAGACCGGCGATCCCTATGAAATCGAATACCGGCTCCGCAACGCTAGCGGTGAGTATCGTTGGACGTTGGGGCGAGCTTTACCGATCCACGACAGGAACGGAGCTATTACCCGGTGGTTCGGAACATGCACGGACATTCACGATCACAAGATGATCCAGGCCCAGCGCGAGATCGTCGCGCAGGAGCTGAGCCATCGGATCAAGAACATCTTCTCGGTCATCAGCGGCCTCATCAGTTTTTCGACACGCCAGCGCCCGGAACTGGCGGATGTGGCTGGTGACCTGCGCAATCGCATCCTTGCGCTGGGGCGGGCCCACGACTTCGTCAGGCCGCACAGCGAGGCATCTCGACCTGAGAAGCGACCGAACAGCCTTTCGGGAATGCTGGCCGATTTGCTGGCAGCCTATGTGGAACGCGTCACCATCAGCGGCGAGGAGATGATGATCGACGACCACTCGGCTACGCCTTTGGCGTTGACGTTCCATGAGTTGGCGACGAACGCGGCCAAATACGGCGCTCTTGCTGCCACTGACGGTTCCGTGTCGATTGTCTGCACGATCGAAAACGATCACGCCTGCATCGCATGGATCGAGCGTGGTGGAGCGGCCGTCCACGAACCTTCAGGCTACGGTTTCGGCAGTAAGCTTATTGAGCTGAGCGTGATGCGGCAACTGGGCGGATCGATGGAGCGCACATGGTCGCAAGAGGGGTTGGAGGTTCGCTTTGAGGTCCCGCTTTCTGCGATGCTGAGGCGATCAAATCGCGGTTCGTAGTCCGATGAGGCCCTCATGGGACAGGGAGGCATTCTCCGCTCCCGCCGCGACCGCAACTGCTGTCAGGATGGCATCGTCCGTGAATGGCTTGCGGATGCAACCCATCGCAGTGGAGGCAGGCTCGCCGATTTGGGCGGGATTGGCCGTCACGTACACCACGCGCACACCGTACTGCGCGGCAAGTTCGCGCGCGATAATGGGACCGGTCGGGCCATCCCTGAGATTAAGATCGATCAACGCCAGATCGGCTTTTTCGCCGGCGCGCAAGGCCTCCTGCTGATCGGCGGCGATCGCGATCACGCGGTAGCCGGCTTCCTCAAGGATGCGTTCGATTTCCATCGCTATGAGAATCTCGTCTTCGACGATCAGCACCGACTTCAATGTTTGGATCCTTGCAACCTAACGCATAACAAATGCCGCAAGCGGGATGTCGTTCCCCGTGCTGGGCAGACCCGTCGCCGACTCCCTTCACCGAACGGCTTCATTTTTCGGCTGAGTTCGCTCGCTATGCGCGTTGCTGGTTCATCAACGCTGGGTTTACGACCGAGCTCGCGATTTACGGCTTCGTCCCACGACAAAACGATCGTTTTACGGGGCGAGCAGCGGTTTTGGTTTTGGCGGGGCCGGCTGGAGTTGAATCGCACGGTGCGGCCCCATATTCCATCAGTCCGATGCCGCTATCCGCGGCCATGTGTTTGTCTCGTTCCTGCTCTGACGCTGGCCAAGGAACTTACCCGCCTGTGTCAGGAAAAGGGCTTACAGCCCGAATGGCAGCCGCTCCTAACCGATCGCGACCGCCTTCAGGAAGCCACCATCGAAAAGGACGGCAACGTCATTACCACCCGCACCCACGTTTCGGGCCAGGTGGGGAATGTCTTCAAGGCAACCGGCATCGCGCTGCCGGCCAATATCAGCGAACTGCCGCCGCGAACCAGAGCCTCTGCAAGCTCAACCGACCCCAAAAATGTAGTGGTAACACTCGCGCCGCTGCGTGCATGTCATTGAACAAAAATGCCTTTTCCAAAAGCACTGTTCAAGTTGGGCATAGCCGCAAGCGTCGCCGCTTTCCGTTGTTTTCACTGAATGACTGCCGATGACGCCGGCACTGGGAGAGGCTTCGCGCCCCTCGATCTCGCGCAGGTTCATGGCCAGCACCCGTTCATCGCATCGAGAAGCCAGGCATTGCGCCAGGTGTAAAAGTACCGCTGAACGGTCGAGACCGACAGAAAGCATCGCGGCAGCAGCCTTCAGGCGCAGCTGATCGCGGCAATGTAGAGCTACGCGTTCAGCACCTCGCGCATGTCGGTGGTCCGACGCCGCCCGCCACGCTTCGCGGGAGGAATGAACGGCGCTGCCAGCTGTCACTCGCGATGCGTCCTAACACTTGAATAACGCAGCCCTCGTCGGCCATGCTCCTGCCGAGCAATGCGAGTTCATGCCATCGATCTCCCCATCTCTTCGCAAGAATGCCGTGAATCACAAATGGCTAGTATCGCTCAATAACTCTCCGGTCAGGCTCTCAGATTTCGGATCTGCCGAGATAAATTAAAATGTTAGTCGCAAAATCGAAGCGGCTACTGATCTCAAGACTACGTTGCAAAAAAAGCGTTTTGAGCACGGTGAATGTGATTTTTCATGATTGTGCTTGCCCATGAGGGGTCCTTGATCTCAAATGCTGCGATGAGTTCGTTGTGGTCGGTTAGCGCTTTTTCAAGCTGGGCACGACTATAGCGCCGCAGGGTCTGCGGCACGATCGGCACCGCGACCAAACGTTCCAGCACGATCTCCAGTACCTCGGATCTGGTCACTTCAAGCAACACCTGATGGAAAGTGGTGTTTTGATCGACGATCGTCGCGATGTCGGGATCGGTCTGCGTGATCGCGAACCGGTAGAGTTCGCTGGTGCGCTTGAGGCGGTCAATGTCGTCCGGCCCGATGAGCAACGCCACGCGCTCGGCGACATAGGGCTCGACCATCAGCCGCAATGCGAACACGTCCTTCATCGCCGTCTCGGACCAGATCCGCACATAGGACCGCTGCCGATCCCGCTCGATCAGCTTCTCGCCCTCAAGCCGCCGGATCGCCTCGCGCACTGGGGTACGGGAAATCGCGCACGCGGTCGCGACGTCCTCCTCGCGCACCTGGGTTCCCGGCGCCAGGCTGCCATCCAGGATCCTGGTGCGAACCGCATGATAAGCCCGGTCACTCGCCTTTGACATCTTCGTTCTACCTGTTGGAGCTGCCAGCCTCGCAAAACCACTGCGGGATGCCCGGCCTACGTTCGAACGCGGACAAAATCCACTTGCTGACCTCACTTGATTCTACACGGACCTAGCTTGACGCAATCGGGCTATCTATCAATTTCGTATTCAAAACTGCGATGAACGGAGTTTGATTGAACCATGGCTCTATGTCGGATCACTCTACGCAGACGCACCGGGCACTGCTTCGATGCACGAAGGCCGCACCAAAGAAACTGATAGCAGGAGGGAGGAATTTCCATGCGAAATCAGCTTTTGTCCGGCTGACCGTCCGATGATCGCTCCCAGTTATAACCGCCAGTCGGATGGAACGTACACAATCTCTTCCGGGAGAGGGTGGTGAGGGAGACCTTTCGCCCAAGCCGCGCATAGATGCGGCGCGATAATATGGCCGTCAGGGGAACAGATGGTGGCTTATAAACAGGGGAAAGCAGCATGATACGGTTCGATACTCTTCGGCACGGCCTGGTTTCGTCGATTGCACTTGCGATCGGCTGCGCGGCGATGCCGGCATTCGCCCAGTCCGCCAGCGAGGAGCCGCTCGGCGACATCGTCGTCACCGGGGCACGGCTACGGCAAGAAAGCGTCCAGAAAGTTCCGATCGCGATCACCGCATATTCGGCCGAGGACCTCGAGAAGCGTAACATCAGCAACCTGAACGACCTGACCAATTCGACGCCGGGCATCGCGATCACCTCGATCGCCGGCGGCACTCTGCAGATGGTCTACATCCGCGGCCAGGCACCGGCCAACACCACCAACGACCTGAACGTCGAGGCCAACGTGGGCGTCTTCATCGACGGCATCTACCAGACCAGCCGCAACACCATCGACATCATCTCGGTGCTCGACGTCGGCAGCATCGAAGTGGCGCGCGGGCCGCAGAGTGCGCTGTTCGGTCGCTCGACGTTCGCGGGCGCACTGTCGATCGCCACGCGTGCACCGGTCGACCGGTTCGAGGGCAACGTCCAAGGTACCGTCGGCACCAACGAGGACTATCGCCTTCGCGGCAGCATTTCGGCGCCGCTGACCGAGACCCTGTCGGTGCGGGTCGGGGGCGGCTACCTGTCCTACGACGGCTACGGCAAGAACGCCGCGAACCGGAACGACAAACTGGGCGGTACCGAGAAGTACGCGTTGAGCGGAGCTATCGAGTTCCGGCCGACGCCGGAACTGACCGCGCTGCTATCGGGCTTCGTGACCCACTCCAAGACCGAACTGACCCCGTCGAGCGTGTTGCCAATCTCGATCTTCAACTGTGGCAACGTCAACGCCGCGACCGGTTTGCGCACGCGCTACTGCGGGCCCCTGACCACGCCGGAAACGAGCGACCTGTCGCCCAACCTGCCCGACACCACAGCGCGGACTCGGCAGGTGTCGTTGAACCTGAACTGGCGCCGTTCTGGCGTTTCGGCCACTAGCATTACCGCGTTCACCGGTGCCGAGAACCGCACTTACAACGACTACGACGGCAGTTCGCTGGGCTCGTTCGTGGGCGTGTGCACCGCGGGCATCGCTTGCTTCCCGGCCGGTGCCTACAGCAGAACCACCAACGTCAACCTGGTGACTTCCGGTCGTGAACGGGTGCGCACGTTTAGCCAGGAAGTTCGCCTGCAGTCGGACTCCGATGCGCCGTTCCAGTGGCTGTCCGGCATCAGCTACTTCAGTTCGCGCATCCCGCTGGCGGCGCTCGGCCTGGGCGCAGACAGGTCCGGGCTGGCGGCGAACGAGCGGGTGGTGCAAGTGAGTCCGCCGATCAATCCGGCACCGATTGGCTTCGGCGGCTATGATTTCAGCACCAACCCGTTTCTGACCAACGACTGGGCGAACAACCAGCTGTTCGCTACCTACAGCCGCGCCAGCACCAAGACCATGTCGGTGTTCGGATCGCTGTCGTATCGTCTGGGTGACCTACGGGCCAGCGCCGAGGGTCGCTACAACAGCGACCGCAAGCGGGCGCAGGTGTTCTCCGTCCTCAATCCGCTGGCACAGCCGGGATTCAACCAGCCGATCGATGGCACGACCATCCCGGAAGCGGGCGTGTTCCCGGTGGCCGGGCCGCAGTTCGCGCGCACCTTCAACAGCTTCACCCCGCGCTTCACTTTGGATTATCAGGCGACCCCGGACATCTTCTTCTATGCATCGGCTGCCAAGGGGATCCGTTCCGGCGGCTTCAACACCGGCAATGCGGTGAGCCCGACGGGCATCCTTGCGGAGGAAGTGGCCTACCAGGAGGAAAGCAACTGGACCTACGAGGCCGGTGTGAAGTCGCAGCTGTTCGACCGGCGCTTGCAGTTTAACGCGAGCTACTTCCACATCGACTGGACCAACGCGCAGATCACGGCGTTCACCAATAACCCGACCTCTCAGGGTGCCAACGCGATCGTCCGCAACGCCGGCGATCTCAAGACCGACGGCTTCGAGGTCCAGGCCGACCTGCGGCTGATCGACCAGCTCAGCATCGGCGGCAGCGTCGTCTACTCTGACCCGAAGTTTCAGGCCGGCGCGTATGATTCCGCCACTACCTGCCTGGTCGGCTCAGGCGTCACCGCAACCGCTGCGCCCGGTTGCCCGGACGTGATCATCGTCGATACCCCCAGCGGAAAGCGCGCCGCCACTTCGCTCGAAGGACGGCGGCCGGCGCGCTCGGTCAAGCTGCAGTGGAACGTCCACGCCGCTGCCGACGTGCCGCTCGGCGAGGACTGGAAGATGGCCGGGCGGGTCGATGTGTCGCGGTCGGGGCAGACTTATGCCGATGCCACCAACCTGACGTCGTTCGGTGCGCGCACGCTGACCAATGTCCGCCTGGGGGTAGAAAGCGAGCGCTACAGCATCGCGTTCTGGGCGAACAACGTGTTCGACGTGACCTACACCGCCAATGCCATCGGCCAGCCGCGCGCGGGGATCCCCTTCGCGTTCTTCCCTTACGAGGTCTACCTCGGCGAAAGCCGCCGCATGGGGGTGACTGCCGGCTACAAGTTCTGACCTTTTCCAACCGGCCGGGACGAACCTTGCGTTCGTTCCGGCCGGACATTTCCGCTTCAATCTGGCAGACAGGAATACCGAATAATGAGTGACTTCAAACTTACCCGCCGCGAAGGGTTCGGCTTTGCCGCGCTCGCTGCCGGCCTCACCGCCGTTCCGGCACTGGCCGCGTCGGCGACCGGCAAGGGTGCGGGTAAGATCGACTTCAAGGATCCCAAGTGGAACCGCGATACTTTCGCGCGCCTTGATGGCGATACCGATACCAGGAAGGAGAAGTGCGGCTGGATCAAGGGGCGGGCGATGGGCGTGCGTGAGAACGAGAAGGTTCGCCCGTTGTTCGACGTCGAGGGCTTCAGCTTCACTCGCCTGCAGAAGCTGGATGACGGCAGCTGGCGTAAGCTGCTGCGCGAGATCGTGTTCTATCGCGACCTCGAGACCGGCAAGATCCTGGAGACGTGGCGCAACCCCTACACCAACGAAGATGTCAAGGTCGTCCCGATCGCCAACGATCCGTTCAACTTCACGATCAGCGAATTCGAACCCGAGCCACCATCCTACGGTGGCCTCAACCAGGACAAGCCGCCGCGCCGTCCGCTGCTGCTCGACTGGCAGGAAGCGCCCGGCGGCATGATCCTGCTGAACACCCGCATCGACCTTTACTATCCCAATGCCCTGCGTCCCGACAAATGGGTGCGGGAATCCTCGGGCTGGATGAACCGAGTGTCGGAATACTTCACGTACTACATGAAGCGTGAAGACGTGGCGAACACGCGCCTGACCCACATCCCGCATGTCGGTTCGTGGACCCGCATCACCCCGTGGTTGCCGTGGATGATGATGGGCCAGGCCCAGGGCCACATCAACTACGTCACCAGCTACGGCTCGGTGGACGGCGAGCGCGAACTGGCGCCGGACATCGTCGCCGCTGCGCGTGCGATGGACGAGAAGTGGCTGCATGCGCCGACCGAGGATTACGGTCCGTCGCTGTCGAGCCTCGAGAACTTCGCGCGTGAACAGACGCCGTCGCCCGTGCCCGCGGGATGGAACCCGCCGCAGCCGCCCAAGGCGGTCGGCCCGCTGCCGGCCACCGCGAAGTGACGGGAAGGACGCCGGCCAGGGTCGGCGCCCTTCGTTGTTTGAGGAAAGGATGGTTGGCATGAAGCTGGGAAGACGCGATGTCGTGAAGATGGTCGGCGCCGGGCTGGCGCTTGGGGGCACGTCCACCGCGACCCTCGCCAGGACACGGGTTGCCGCACCGGCGGCAGGCACTCCGGAAGGGCGCTTCCGCTCCTACATGATGATGCGGGCCGCGCTCGATGAACGGCTGGTGATCGGCTACGTCAGTGGCAGTTATTTCGGGGTCGTGGGCGCCGAAGTCACGCCGCTGTGGGACGTGGTCGGCGCCACCTTCGCGCGCTATCGCAAGCGGCCGGACGGTGGCTACGACGGCGTTACCGGTGAGATCGCCCATTTCCTCGATCCACGGACCGGCGAGGCGCCCGGTCGCTTCCTCAATCCCTACACCGGCAAGTGGATGACCGATCCGCGCACCAACCTGCCGCCAAGCCGGCTCACGCTGTTGCCGACGCTGGAACTAGAAGTTCCGAAACTCGTGCCCGGCACCCGTTTCGACCACGTCATCAAGGCACCCGAAGTGCGCGGCGACGACACCTGGATCACCGAAGTGACGCGCGTCGGCATGCCCGCGCCTGCCGGAAAGCCGGGATTCAATTATAGCGAGATGGTGACCCTGCACGCCCGTACCGCCGATCTGCAGCGGACCGACGTGGCGCGGGTTCCGTGCCTCACCAGCTTCACCAACGTGGTCGATTGGCGGCCGTGGATGGACATGGCGGGACATCCCGGCCACCTCACCGCCATCGGCAGCGGCCGGTACGGGGTGACGCTGAAAGACCTCCCAGACCGCTGGACGGCCGCCACGCGCAAGCAGTTTCCAGATTTGCTAGACGCCCCCGGGGCGCTGCTCGATCCGCTCTGGAACGGCTGACGCAAGTAGGGGGAGCGCCTTGGCCGCTCCCCCATCCATATTACTTCTGTGGCTGAGGCCGCTTTTCGCCTCTACGCCACTCGATCCCACGCAGGATTATGTTGGGCAGCTTGCTGTTGTCCCATTCGGGCGTCGGCGCCGGACTGTCACCAATGCGCAGCACCACCGTGCGGGTTGCCGGCGATACGTAGACCACCTGGTTCGAGTTGCCATCGAACAGGAACAGGTCCTTGTCGAGGTAGGGCTCGCCATGCAGCACCTGCGGGCCGGGCTTGCCGACCGCACCGAAGCCGCGGCGATTTGCGTAGGGACCGGCCACCCACAGCCCCATTCCATAGTGCGGGTTTTGCGGGGTTCCGTGGGCCATGTCGGCAGCGTAACCCTTTGGCAGCAGACGCTTGCCATTCGCCATCCCGTCATCGAGCAGCAGCACCGCAAGCCGCAGCCAGCTTTCTGCGGGCAGGGTCATGCAGCACCCGGAATGGGCGAGGCCGCCCGAGCGGTCGACCCAGATCTCGCCTCCTTCGGCGCCGATCGGTGCGAGCACCTGCTTGCCGATGAACTCGCCGTAGCGGATCCCTGTCGCGCGTTCGATCAGCACCGCGACCAGTTCCGCCGTGGCGTTGCCATAGCCGTAGTAGCTGCCGGGCTCATGGGTCAGTGGATAGTGCGCAACGAGGTAGGCCCCGTGGTCGGGCGAGAGATAAGCGCGGTTCAATGGGTGATCGGGATCGCTGCTCGCGGCTTGCTCCATAAGGCCCGATCGCATGTCGAGCAGGTGGCGCACGGTCATCGCCGCCTTGGCGGAGCCCCGCCACTCGGGAATGAAGTCTGTCAGTGGCTGGTCGACCGAGCGGATTTTGCCGAGTGCGATGGCGCGGCCGACCGCGATAGCGCCAAGTGGTTTGGACAGGGATTTCGAGACGATCTGGGCGGAGCGGTCGCCGCCCTTGAAGTATTCCGCGCGCTGAACCTTGCCGTTGCGCCAGACGATGAACGCCCGGGCATTGCTGGCCCGCGCATACGTCGCGGCGGCATCCAGCGCGGCAGGCTTCACGGTCAACTGTGCCGTGCTAGCCGTTGGTAGCGGCGAGGCTCCGGGGGCACCCGCGATCGGTTCCATTGGGGAATAGCTGGTCAAGATGCCGCCGTTTGCCATGATCGCTTTGAACCGCTCGCGATATACCGCCTCGTCCGCATCCGAGGCCGGGGCCTGTCGCGCCATGGCGGAATCCGTGCAAAATATCGCCACGGCCCCAAGTAGAAACCGCAAGCATCTTAGCCCAGTCATGTCAATTCTCCCATAGGACGCCGCAAGCTGTCGCGTAGTGCGGAGGCAGTCGCAGCGAATGGATTCGCACAGCATGGAAGGCATTTGAAGTGACGGCACACCATGGAAATACGTACTTTGCAAATTGATCGTCCGTCGGACATGATAGTTCGCTTGCAAAGCATGGCGACCACTGACGCAGGTTTCGCTATCCGCGCCGATTGCGTAAAACACGCGCGTCAGATTGATAAGGCGACCCGCAATGCGCCGTTATACGGAGACCTGGGCAAACCGGTGGCTAGGCGGCAGATTTCCTGACCTACGCCAGCCATGGCGTACTCGGCCCGCTTCCGTTGGCGACTGGCTGGGCTTAAATATAACGGGGTCAACGGTTCCTTTGACCCCGTTATATGGATTGTGAAAAATGGCTTTGATTGGCTACGCCCGCGTATCCACCGATGAACAGGACACGGCGGCGCAGTTGGACGAGCTGCGGCGGGCGGGGTGCGTGACGATCCTGGAGGATCGCGCTAGCGGTGGAAGCCCAGGGCGGGGCAGGCTTGCTGCTGCTGCCGCTGGTGACCACATTGCGTACGGCCGAGCCGGTGGTGATCGATGCACCCCTGCTCGAGGCCTTCCAGGCCGCCGCCTCGCGCCATACCCTGCTGGCGCTACGCTCGGACCTGACTGCGTTCGATCTGTGGTGTCGCGAGCACCGCCGGATCACGCTGCCGGCGAATGCGCAGGATGTCGCCGACTATCTCAAGTACCGGGCAGGGCAGGGGGCCAAACCTGCCTCACTCGCGCGATACAAAGCCTCAATCGCCCGGCTGCACCAGTTGCTCGGCCTGGTCGATCCCACCACCGCGCCGCTGGTCAAGCTGACCTTGGCGGCTATCCGGCGCGACAAAGGCGTGGCCCAGCGCCAGGCGGCGCCGCTGCGCTTCAAGGGGCCCGTTTCCGACCTCGAGCGAGATTCTGCCCGAGGACTCAATCTTCGCGCACTGCTCGACGCCTGCGGCGAAGACATGACTGGCCTGCGCGATCGAGCGCTGCTTAGCTTGGCTTACGACACCGGTCTGCGGGCCAGTGAACTTGTCGCTGTCGACATGAGGCACATTGTCGAAGCCAATGATCCCGATGCGAGACTGCTTACGATCGCGCGCAGCAAAGGCGATAGTGAGGGGGAGGGGGCTACCGCGTTCCTCAGCCCAAGGACCGTACGTGCGCTCGATCTTTGGCTGGAGGCGTCGGGTGTCGAGGCAGGGCCATTGTTCCGCCGGGTGATCGTGCGGCGGTACAAGGCCCGGGCCCGTGTGCCGGGGCGCGACCTGTCGACGATCGCTGGCCGGGAAATCTGGGACCTGCGCAAGACGCTGCCCAAACCTGCAGTGCCGGCCCGCACCGAATTCACCGTAGGCCAAGGTGCCCTCCATCCTGGCTCGATCGGGCCGATCTGGCGCGCGATCATCCGCCGCGCCTTTGAAAAAGGCGCGCTTCCTGACCTGACGAAGGATGATCTGGAGCGCCTGTTGCAGCGGATCAGCGGGCATTCCACCCGGGTGGGACTGAACCAGGACCTGTTCGCCAGCGGTGAAGACCTGGCCGGTATCATGGATGCGCTTCGGTGGAAGTCGCCGCGGATGCCGCTCTCGTACAACCGCAACCTGGCGGCGGAGCATGGGGCCGCAGGCCGGCTCATGAAGAAACTGGGATGAGGGAGCCGCGCCATCCTTTCATGAACTAAGCGTGGGGCCTCAGCGATTTTTCGCTTGAGTGCGGGTTGGCTCAGCGAGACCGATTGCGGTACGCGACGGCAGATCTTTGGGTTCGAGATCATGGCGCACGCTCGATCTAACGAGCAATTCCCTGTGCGGCGTGCTTCGCTTTGCTCAGTGAAAGGGGGGGTGGCGATCAGATTACCGGGAGCGCACTAACCTCGCGGAGTGCGGCGGCGATCATCGCGGCGAGCGTTTCTTCTGCGCGGATGCGGACTGCCGGCTCTTTGGATTCCAAATCATGGCGTACCCATTGCGGCGTCCGCTCGATCACCTGCAGGACTGTGGTGGTCAGCGTTTCCGTCATTCCTATCGCCCCCTCTTTTATGTTGCCGCGCGCCGAATACGCCACGAAGCCCATCTTCCAAATAGGTACGGCGGACGACAAAAAAAGCCGGCCACATGGGCCGGCTTTGGAAGTTTTGGGAGAGGATGCCTGAAAGGCATCACCTGTATGTCCGATGCTGCGGTGCAGCAGGTGCAATCAGCAAGAGGCGCAAGGTATGGAGCCTCAGGCTCGCGCCGCACTTCTTGACGTTGCTTGCCGTACTGTCGGGGACCTATTCCAGCGGGGAGCAGGTGTTTTATTAGGCTTCGATGTGCACTCAGCTCCCGCGTCGCAGCCCCGGGGGAGGAAGCTGCTGCGCCTCGGGGTCGACACCGCGGCGGCGATCCAGCGACCGCATGATCGGCGTCACCGTCAAACCGTGGAGCAGGATCGAGAACAGCACGACGAGCCCGACGATACCCCACAGCCTCTCCGCTTGCGGCACAGGCATATGGTTGATGCCGAATGCGAGATAGTAGATCGAACCCACACCGCGGATGCCAAAGAAGGCAAGGGTCATTTTCTCGCCGGCATCAGCCGGATACCCCAAAAGCCCAAGCCACCCGGTGAGGGGGCGAATGACCAGCAAGATTGCCGCAGCAACGCCCACGTCGGCCCAGCCAACATGGGCGAGCAGACCGCTGACCAAAGCGCCTCCGAAAAGGATGAGCAGGACCATCATCGCTATCCGTTCGATCTGCTCGGTAAGGGCGTGCATTTCGCTTTGGAAGTCGTGATCGCGGTGCGCATGCCGGAAGGTAAGCGCCGTCACGAAAACCGACAGGAAGCCATAGACGTGCACCATCTCCGTCAGTCCATAGGATACAAAAGTTGCAGACAGGGCGATAAGGCCATCGCCCGTCTTGGCGAGCTTGGTCTCGGCGGGGATGCGGAATGTGAGCCACCCGAACAGGCGCCCCACCAGCCATCCACCCACGATGCCGCCGCCGACTTCCCACAGCACGCGGTAGCCGATCCATTCTCCAACCCATAGCTTGCCGGCGGGCAGCGCGGCGGCGAGCAGGATGGCGAGATGCACAAACGGAAAGGCTGCGCCATCGTTGAGTCCGGCCTCTGAAGTGAGGCCGAAGCGGACCTCGTCTTCATCGCCGGTTTTGGGTGGCCCCACCTGGACATCCGCGGCCAGAACCGGGTCGGTCGGCGCGAGACTTGCCGCTAGCAGCAGGGCGACAGCCCAGGTCACCTCTAACGTCAAGGTCGCCATGACAGTGATCAGCAGAATGCCGAGCGGCATCGTGATCCCGAGCAGCCGCCAGGTGACTGCCCAGCGCCGCCAACCAAACACCCGGTCAATTTTCAGGCCGGCGCCCATAAGGGCGATGATGACGACAAATTCGGCAAAACGCTCGGTGATGTGCGGGTGAAGCATCGGGAGAGGCCGCAGCGAGACCGCCGGGAGCAGGAAGACGGCGGCTCCGATACCGATGCAGATGATCGGCAGAGACAGTGGCAACTTTTTCAACGCGAGTGGCAACCAGGCGACCAGGGCGATGAGCACGCCGAGGCCGGTCATGATGACGATGTAGGGCTCGGGCGATGCGAATGAAGGCATGTCAGGCGAACGTGTCAGACCGAAAAAAGACGCATTTGAAACCCGTGGCCGCAGCGAGACGTCGCACGGCTGTGTTTGGCTGGGGCTTCGCCAAAGGGTCATCACCGCGAATGAGATTACGCCGGTGGGCCCTATTACGGAATATGTCAGGCGCGTTGCGCGCCCGACGCTCCCACCAAGCCGTCCTATTCCCGGCCGGAATTTCGCCTGCCGGAGATCAGGCTGTCTTGAGCTTCGGCTGACGAATTCTCTTCATCACCTTCGGAAGCCCGCGCCTCCTTATCCGAGATCTTTGTTTTCGCGGGCTCGGAAAATGGCTTGGCTTCCGCCCCGGCAAGGCCGCGCTCAATATCGCGTTCCGTTTCGGATTGCGCATCGACGCCGTGCTGCACGGGCTGATCGTTGTTCTCTCCGGGGCCTATCGAGACTTCGTCCATGAGTGCTCTCCTTTACGACGTAACGGTCCGCAAGGCCGCCCCGTTCCTCGGCCCGAATACCTTCGTCAACGCCGCTGACTGGTAATCGAACATGCCCCGCGAGCGGTACTGCTTTGCACTCGCGGTGCATTCAGATGGACGTTGAACCAGCGAAGACTATGAAAACATCGTTAGCTGGTTTATTTGCTTCAGAAATGTGCAGTCGGAATGTCTCGAACTGCAAAAAAGCCTTCGGGCGGCCGAAACTCGCCGCGCGTCGTGGAAGATAGGGAAGCGGACAAGAATGGCCGAAAACGAAAAGCAGTCTGACATCGCCTCGCTCACTGTTGAACTGCTGAGTGCGTACCTTGCCAACAACGCGGTGCCGTCGGCGGATCTCGCAGGTCTTATCCAGTCCACGAGGGCTGCCCTGACGCAGGACGCAGCTCCGGCGGCGCCTGAAGCAGAAAAGCCTACTTTCACGCCGGCCGTAACGGCGCGCAAGAGCTTGGCGTCGCCGGATCACATCATCAGCTTGATCGACGGCAAGCCGTACAAGGCGCTCAAGCGTCACCTCACGCGGCACGGCCTGACCCCGGAAACCTACCGCGAGCGCTACGGCCTTCCGGCCAGCTATCCTATGGTCGCCCCGTCCTTCGCGGACATGCGCCGTGCGATCGCGGAAAAGATCGGGCTCGGGAACAAGAAGGCCACAGATCCAGCCACACCAGCAGATGCTGTAGCCGGCGCAGATGCTGCGGAAGCGACTGACGTTGCCGCACCCGTTGCCGCCAAGCCGAAGAAGCAGGCTGCCAAGACGGCTGCGGTAAAGGCCGCCAAGGCGCCAGCCCGCAAAGCGAAAGCGACCACGAAACCCACCGCCACTTCAGCGGAAACGGTGACGGCGCCAGTTGCAGAGGTCGCGGACAGCCCAGTTGAGCCGCAGGTCGCCGAGCAGGCCGTCGAAACTCCCGGCGCACCGCCGACCGCGACGAAGGCTCCGGCTCGCGGCGCAGCGCCAAAGAAGCAACCCACGAAGCGCATGGCGCGGACGCCGAAGTCTGCGGCAAAGTCCGAAGCGATTGCCCCGGTGTCGGAAGAAAACTTGTCCGCAGAAACCGCCGACGCCCCGGCTACCGCAGAAAAGCCGAAGCGCCGCGGCAAGTTGGGTCTGTTTGTGAAAGAGGCGGCTGACACAAGCGCTGCAACCGAGACCCCGGCCCCGGCGCCCGGCGCTGCCAAGACGCGGTGGAAGCGTCCCGCCGCGAAGGCCAAGTAATCGTCGCCCGGCCCCCCTTGTCACTCAGCGGCGGGGTGGCCGGGCGACGATCCCGCTGCGTAGACTAGCCGGGCCGGGGTGCGCACAATGCGCATCCGGAACGACCGGACCTGGGGACGATCCGGACAGGCTCCTTTTGGGTTCCGTCCGAGCCTGAGCCGCCCTTTATTCATGTCGGCAAGAACCGGCGAGACCGTCCGAGGGTGGGACTTACCGGACAGTCGCCTTTGGAGCCGTCGGCCAAGATAAGCCGACGCTCTCCTTGTGGCTGCGCGAGGCCGGGCTAAAGACCTCCCTTAGGATGAAGCTTTCGTTCCCGGTTCGCCACTTGAATGACCGCTATCGAATGCGACCGGTCAAAGTTCGAGGCACTGGAAGGCAAGGCTAGGCGTTTGCCCTTCGCCTTCGTCCGGAAAGAACTCTTCCACGAGTCGTCGATCTCGTTGCTCCACTGCGATATGCGCGATCCCACTCCGGTGGCGCGAACGCTTTTGACCATGCCGTTCGTAGACGAGGTCAGCAGGGATCGCATGTGCCTCTGGATGCATGGGCGGCTGGACCTCTGGACCACCTGGGGCGAGGTCGCGAAGGACAATGGCGCGCTTGCGCTGACACAGGCGTTGCCGGCCCTGCTTATGCTCGAACCGGGCATCGTGGGCGATGCTTCGGTCGGAGCGCTAACAGTCATCCGGATCGAACTGGGGGGGAAGTCCGACGTAAATCTCTCTCCTAAAACGCAACGCGGCCTGCCATCACATACCGCCATGACGTTCCATTGCCTCGTGTTGCCCAAGCGCGATCTGCGCGGCACAACGTAAAGTCGACAATAGGGGGAATGCAGTATGCCACTGATTCGTCAGTTGAAGATCAGGCGTTTCCGGGGGATCGGCCGACTGGAGTGGGCACCTGGCAGTGGTATCAATGGACTGATTGGTCCCGGGGATTCCGGTAAGTCGACTGTGCTGGATGCCGTCGATATGGTGCTGTCGGCCAGACGGTCAGCGACGTTCACGGACGCCGATTTCCATGGGCTGGACACGACCCAGGAAATCCAAATCGAAGCCACGATCGGCGACCTGCCCACTTCGTTGCTGGAGCTTGACCGTTACGGGATGTTCCATCGGGGATGGGACAGCGACTTTGGTGTGTCCGATGAACCCGAGGTGGGCGGCGAGATTGTAATCTCAGTACGACTGACCGTGGGGGCAGACCTCGATCCCAAATGGACGCTCTACTCGGAGCGCGCTGAAGCCGAGGAAGCTCTACGCGATCTGCCCTTCGCAGAAAGGGTCCGACTGGCGCCTACGCGGCTTGGTGCGTTCGCCGGCCACCATCTTGCTTGGGGACCGCGTAGCGTTCTGAACCGCATCGCGGAAGTAAGGCCAGCCGCAGGCGCCGCGCTGGCGGATGCCGCCAGACAAGCTCGTGCAGCATTCGGCGATGCCGCTGCGGCCGAGGTGGCCGACACGATTGACATGGTCCGGGATGTCGCGGGCCAAGTGGGTGTTGTGGGCGCGGAAGAGGCCGAGGCTCTCCTTGACGCGCATGGTGTAAGTTTCGGTGCCGGTTCGATCGCTCTCCACGACGGAAACGGCGTGCCGTTACGCAACCTTGGCTTGGGCAGTTCACGTCTTCTCGTCGCAGGTCTACAAGCGTTGGCCGGCAACACGTCTCCAATCACGCTGGTCGATGAGCTCGAACATGGCCTTGAACCATTTCGGATCATCCGCCTGCTTCACCAGCTAGGCGCGAAGGATGCCGAACCTCCACGCCAAGTCTTCGTTACGACGCATTCTCCTGTTGTTGTGCGAGAGCTTTCAGCCCAGCAGCTGTGGCGAGCGAAGCGCGAACCGGCGGCACCGAACCTTTCTTTGATCAAGCTAGGTCGCAATCCAGCTGACCAAGGAACCCTTCGGACCTGCGCCGACGCATTTCTGGCACCTAGCGTCCTCGTGTGCGAAGGCGCGACCGAGGTTGGGCTCATCCGCGGTCTTGATCTGTATTGGACAGACCAGGGCGAAAGACCGATGGGAAGCTGCGGTGTGGCCATAGCCGATGGCACCGGTTCGAACATGCTCCAGCGAGCACTCGCTTTTGCGCAAGCTGGATACCGAACAGCCCTCTGGCACGATTCCGACAAGGAATTGGACGTAGGTGAATTGCTCGCACTTCACGCAGCCGGGGTGACGCGGTTCTTTTGGGACGAGCCCTACACCACCGAGATGCAAATTTTCGCATCGATTGCGGACGATGCCGTTGGTCCGCTGGTCGATCTGGCTCGTGACTGGAATGGAGAGGAGTCTGTCAACGCGCAGATCCATGCACGCGACGCCGATATCGACCTCGCCTTCGATGACCCATTCGGGTTCACCGCGCAGGAACGCGCGGTTCTCGGGGCCGCCGCCACCAAGGGGAAATGGTACAAGACGGTCAGTTATGCGGAAACGCTCGGCCGAGAGGTGATTGGACCGCATCTGGCAGCCAGTGGCGGCCGCCTGACTCAGACGATCGGGGAACTCCGTGCATGGATAATGGGCGCGGCTGGAGAAAATGAGGCAGACGATCACGGGGACGTGGAAATCTGATGCCTCTGTTCGATCTTCCTTCAGGCTCAGTCGTAGCGCCGGCCGGCTGCGGCAAAACGCAGACCATTGTCGATGCACTTGCACATCATGATGGACAGCCGGTCCTCGTCCTCACGCATACTAATGCTGGCGTCACCGCGCTGCGCAATCGACTTGCCCGCTCCGGCGTGCCAGCCGAACGCTACAGGCTCGCTACCATCGACGGATGGGCGCTAAAGCTGATTACGCTCTACCCGGGCCTCGCTGGTCATCGCAACGCCAATGGCGCAATCGACTACCCCTCCACGCAGGACGCGGCAATCGGGATCCTGGAGGGAGGGGCTATCGCAGCGATTCTTCGGGCAACGTATAGCCGGGTTGTCGTCGACGAGTATCAGGATTGCTCTGCCCGACAGCATCGCCTTGTACGTGCGATCGCTGCAGAACTCCCATGCCACGTCCTTGGCGATCCACTGCAATGCATCTTCAATTTCAACGGTGAGCATCCGGACTGGGAGGGCGATGTGCTGCCTCACTTCCCAACCGTCCTCGAGCTGGATGTGCCGCACCGGTGGACTAATGCCGGGCAACAGGTCCTCGGGCAGTGGATTCTCGACGCTCGAACCGAATTGCTGCGCGGCGGTCAGATCGATTTCAGGCACGCCCCGCCCTCGGTGCGGTGGCTTCAGCTCCCCGACGATGTGCAGGAACGAAAGCGAGATCGTCACGCAGCGGTACGCGCTATCCGACTAGGAGCCGGCGCTAGCCTCCTGGTCATCGGGGACTCGCGCCCAGTTCAGAACCGTCTCGACTTTGCACGCGCGAACGCGGGAGTGCAGGTGATCGAGCCGGTGGACATGTCAGACCTAATCTCGGCTGCAACTGAAATCCAGGATGCCGCCGGCATCGACCGACTCAACGCGACACTTCGTTTCGTATCTTTGGTCATGGCCGGCGTTGCCCAACCTCTGGCACAGCGGGTCAATGCCCTGAGGCGGGGGGAACAGGACCCACCCGCCACTGTCGCCGAACAGGCATGTCTGCGCTTCTTCGAAGAAGATAGCCTCTCGTCGGTTCATGCTATTCTGGATGTCCTTCGTGTGGATGAAGGACTGCATGTGTTTCGGCCGCATCTGCTGGCCGTGATGCTGGCAGCGCTGACGCGCGCAACGGGCCGTGGGATTGATTTGCGCACTGCGGCCATTGCTGAACGGGAGGCTCAGCGTTCCAAAGGACGCCCGCTCCCCCGGCGGGGCATTGGAAGTACGCTTTTGCTAAAGGGTCTCGAGGCAGAGCATGCGGTCATTCTCAATGCAGGCTCGATGAACGCTACCAACTTGTATGTTGCGATGAGCCGCGCCTCCACGTCATTGACCGTCTTGTCGGGCCAGCCGCTCATGCCCGTGAGGGGAACTGAGTAAGCGGATACCTAATGTGTCGCAAGCTCCTTCAGCCTGACGGCGAGGCGTTCGCGAATCTACCTGGTGAAGGCGGCCTGCTGCCGGTTTGGCGGGCACCGAGAGGTGAAATCGCGCGGACGTGGATGAAGGCTCAACGATCGCGGACGTGAGTGGTCTGCCAGTCACCGTAGCAGGGAGCGACAACGATGAAAGCTGCCGCTCCGAAAGTGCGAGCGTAAAATTGCTCGCTGAACGGCCGTAAAGGGTCGACGGCGGAAGGGGCTGCTACGCGCCCATTGTTGCCATTCAACTCAGATTTTCCCGCGCTCGAAATCGGACACTAAAATTATGGCCGGGGCCGGAAGCGGAATGGCACGCTCCGGACAGCTGTCTTGGGATACCCTCAAGCACTGGTGAATCAGGTTTGGGATTTCGTGTTGAGGCGGTATGCATGACACATGGCGACAGATCGCGATAACGATTGGCGGGACAAAGACGAGGCAGGCAAGGTGCGCGCGCGGTTCGATTTCGAGATCGAGCCAATTCGATCAGATGAAACAAACCAGATCGTTACCGTTTGCGTTCACCCCAGCAAGAGGCGTTATTCGATTGTAGAAGTGAACGGTGAACGTCACTACCTCGACAAATTCCTTCGCACGATAATTCCAGAAGAAGCCGTTAAGGAAATGGCTGTCGCGAAGTTCGGCGGCTTGCCCGTGATTTACAATCCACCGTCCATCGAATCCGCCCGCGAATATGCTTCTGTAAGACTGGGTGCGATCGCCGCCGAGCTTCGCGGTGAAAGTTACGTCGCACCGACAGAAAAGGCGCGCCCGCAATCGCAACTCTCATTCGCAGAAGGCACGCGCTTTCTTACCTTTCTATCAGTGGATATTTGCGGAAGCAGCGGCCTGCGTCGCCGCGACCCCGAAGCCTTCGAGCGCGCATACGACATTTTTTTGAGGGAGCTTGCCACCTCCGTCGGTCATTTTCACGGCGCGATTCTGAAGACGACAGGCGACGGCTTCATCGCCACCATCGACAGCGAGGGCTACACGACCCAATGTGACAATACCGTCGATCTTGGGCTTACATTCCTTGCGGTCCTGCGGGGGTCCGTAAACCCCGCCTTGGAGGCGGCTGGATTACCCTCACTTAGCATACGGGTGGGAGCCGATTGTGGCGCGGCGCGTCTGCGGAAAATCACCGTGCCCGCAACGGGCTTTGAGGCGCCGGAAGTGGCAAGCGATGCGCTCAACCGCGCCGTTAAGATCGAACAAACCGCCGCCGCGAACGAATTGCGGATCGGACGCGGTCTCTACGAGCTGGTGCATGTGCAATGGCTGGAGCGTTGTGAAGAAGTGGAATTCGACGGCAACGACGTCGGCATAGAAAGCTATCAGGTCTACAAGGTAGAATAGCTGTGTCCGATCCGAACAAACTCACACGGGCGTACCTTATGAAACAGGTGGCGCGGAATCTAGCGGCGGTGGACAAAATCCGCGAGCGCAGTCAGGTTGCGGCAGGGCGGGTTGTTCCATCCAGTGGCGACCTTCCGCTTCACGCAGGCCGCCGCATTGATGCCACAGTGATGTTCTTAGACATCAGCAAATTTTCGAGCCGCCCGTCTTGGACAGATATGGAGCAGGAGAACAATCTCCGCGTCCTGTCGTTGTTTTTCAGCGAGATGATCCGCATTGTTCTCGACTATGGCGGCACTGTGGAGAAGAACACGGGCGATGGCCTAATGGCCTATTTTACCCGCAACGCGGCAAGCGGCGTTACCTCACAGCAGACCGCCGTCGCCGCCGCCCTCACGATGTTCAGCGCGGCAACGACCATTGTAAATCCGCTTATCCAGAATGCGGGGCTTATCCCGCTCGATTTCAGAATTTGCCTCGATCATGGCCCGATCACCATCGCGCAAGTGGGTGTCGCCCGCGATTTCAACGGCATAGTTGCTATAGGGACGACGGCAAATATTGCGAGCAAGATGCTGGCTTTCGCTGATCCGAATACAATTTTGATCGGGACAAAAGTATACGAGGGTTTGCCCGCCCTCTGGCAATCTGAGTATGTTACTTTCAAGACGGCAGAGACGGGCTGGTTCTACACCGACAACGACGTGCCTTACGCCGTCTGGCTTTATCACGGACGATGGAACGTTCCGACAGCATGACCGACCAAAACCAATCTGCCAGCGCCGAACATACGCCCACGCTGATCGTGGAAGAGGTCCGAAGCGCACCATCGCTGGCTGTACCGGAAACAGGCCGCGGGGAAATCGTGCCATCTTCCGTATCCCCTCTAGAAGACCACCACGCGGATTTCGCGGGTTTTCAAGAAGAGTACGTCAGAAATTACATATCGCTGGCCGATACAAAAGCCGCGTGGACGTTCACAATCGCCTCCGGCGTTCTGGTGTACCTGATCGGAGCTGATAAAACCAAAGACGCGCTTTTGGCACCTGAGTTGTCATGGCCCTACGCTTTGCTTATCGCCTCTGTTCTTCTTCTCGTGGTTTCGGCATTCTTTTCTTTCCGCGTTGTCGCGCCAAGGCTGGCTTCGAAATCGGGTGAGGGGATTGTTTTCTTTGGATCGGTCGCCGCGAAGGACGACGCCGCAAGCTATGTCAGCGAAGTGGCTGCACACGATCCGGCAGAAATTACGGAAGCGCGTTTGAAACATTGCTTCGACGTATCCAAAGTCTGCGACGGAAAATATGCTTCTCTCAAGAAGGCAATCTGGTTCGGGCTTCCCGCGTTGGCGGTTACTTTGGCCGCCGTCCTTTTAAATACTTAAAGACTTAGGCCGTAGATTCATAAGCGCGAATTCCTGATCGTGATCGTCGCCGCAGCCGCCTTCGACACAATCCGACATTCCCACACGACAATAATCTATCGGAAAACTCGCTGGAGGGGATATTTTCGTAATGAAGCATACTCAGGCCTATCTCGTCTGGAGATCCCATTCTCAAAAGATGCTCGATTTTGCGGTTCTCGTGACGACGGCCGCGCCGCAACTCAATCACGCGCTTCAAGGTCACGTTCAAAATTCATCGACGTTTTTGGCAACCAATCCTGCGTTTAGACCGTCAAATGAGCCCTACGCAACTGAACGTCGAGCTCTTCCTGAACATCAAAAAGTTTTAGGCGCTACATTGGTTTTGTCCATTTTCTCCTATTTCGAGACCTATTTTTTTAGCGTAATTGACGAGATTATTGCCTTCCATGGAGGTTTCGAAGAATACGTGCCAATTATTGCGAGCCAATTGAGGGCGGCGGACGCAAAGCCAGCGCCAGCTGGCCTCAAGTTTCTGCAGAAACTCTTCAAATCTTCGCGTGCAGATCGATATCGGAAGTATAGTTCTGCCGTATCGAAAGAGGCGTTCATGTGGCCATCCCACCGGTTCATGCTCTTCGGGTTCAAGCAAGCGGTGAAGCAGCGCAAGCGGTGGCGCTCCGCTGACATCCCGGATCTAATGTCCGACTTGCTGGGTATGGAAATTTCGGCAAATGATCGCGATAAATTTCATGGTGTCAGAGATAGTAGAAATAAAATAGCTCATGGGAAGTCGCTTGCCTTCGACCTTCAGAAGGCAATCGGAATAAGTAATTTCTTCCTCGATCTCTCTCGAAGAGTTGAGGACCATGTGACTAGCCGTTTTATGATTATTGAAAAATATGCCCATTGAGAATTTCTGGCTTGTTGCCAGAGGAGGGGCGGCTATCCCCTCTTACTCGCCGGTAAGCCGACATTCCGAAATCGGCCCGTCTAGGGCATCCAAAATGAGAAAGCTGCCGGTCCGCACCTGGGAGCATAAAATCGGCGGCTGAATGACGGACAAGGGTCGTATCGGGAGACGTGTTCTTTTGCGCTCGGTAGCCATTCAATTTGTCCGCGAAGTCGGATGGAGAGAACCGTGCGATCACATAATCCGATCAGCATGTTCTGCGTTGGGTATCCAGCAAGTCTCCCGCCGCCCGAAAATCCTATACCGATGGCGCGCTACCCATCGATACGCTGGATCGCGCAGCCAGCGCGGCATCAGCAGTGCCAGCCCGGCAATGCGCCATGGCCATCCAAGGCCTGTATAGATCGACAGCACTGCATCGCTGTCCCGTAATACTCGGTCACCATCGATCACCAGGATGGTATCCGGGTCATTGGGATCGACACCGTGCTTACGGAACAATGCCGCGCCGACTGCGCCCTGCATCGGTGCGAGGCGATAACGGCGGGCTTTGTCATGGGTCAGAATGAACTGTGCGTTGGCCGAACAAAGCACACATTCTCCGTCGAACAGGATGATGGGCTGCGCTTCAGGCATCGCGGCGCTCCATGCTGCCGGTGTAGTGGATGATGGGCCCCAGCAGCGGCAGACTGACCGGAACATCGAAAACGTATCGCCCATCCTGCTCCCGTTCCGTGGCACGGCAGCGCGGGCGAAGCCAGGATGGGAGCGACAGGCCCAGAAAACGAAAGGCCACCAGATCGAGCATTATCTGGCCGCCGCCGTACGACACCCGGAAGATATTGGTGGCCAAGCCCATCCTTTCCACCATCAAACCGTCCCTGACGGTAAGGTCGCTGCGGTAACTGCGACCGGCAAAAATACGCCGCCATCTTTCGCCGTGCGCCAGTCGCTCGAACACGACGGAAACCGGAACCCCGTGCCCTTGGGCCGGCAATTTCATCATCCGGCACAGCAGCCGGGCGATGGGATTGCGGCTGAGCGTCACATGCGCCAGCCCTTCCCAGTGTTGCCTATCATCGGCGTCGTGCGCGGCGCGAAGCACCGGCGGCAACGCATCCATGTCGCCTGGCAGGAGGCGTCGGAACAGCGGCGGGTTCAAAATGCGATCTCCGGTTTGGCAACCATCAGCCAGTAGATGATGAGGACGCCGGTGAAAGCCGGCCAGCCAAGGCCGAACCACCAGCGTGACAGGCGGAAATAGCGCGGCGGCAATGCCTCTCCATCCGGCGTCCTGTCGGCGATCCGGCGCATCTCCACCTGAATGAACACGACCGGCACCCAACAGGCACCGACCAGCACATAGAGCAGCATCGCTGCCACCAGCCAACCGCTGCTTAGCGGGAAGCCGGCGATCTGCGCCAGCCATACGCCCGTGACCGGCTGGACAATGACGGCAGGCGTGGTGAACAGCCAGTCGGCAAGCACGACATTGCGGTTCACCACGCGGCGTGCGGCGAGCGATCCGGTACGGTTCGCCATCCATCCGTGAAAGGCCGTGCCCAGCCCCGTTCCGAACAGCAGCGTGGAACTGAGGATATGGATCAGCTTGAGAAACAGGTATTCATCCACGGCGCATCTCCAATGCATGCACGGCGAGGGAAAGGCCCAGAACGGCCAGGTTCTTGACGAGCGGCCCGAACGGGTCCGCCCAGAGCTCGGGGGCGACCGCGCTGAGGATCGTCGTGTAGCCGCCCATCAGCATCACCCCCGCAAGGGCGCCGCCGCGCCATCTTGCCAGAATTGCCAGGCCCACGGCGATGTCGGCCAGCGAACCGGCCCAGAGTGCGACCATCGCCGCTGTCCCCGCAAGCCCAAGCCGCTCCAGCATGGCATCGGTGCTGCCGGCAGGTGCCAGCCCCAGCGAGACCAGCCCGCCGGCAAGCCAGACCAAGGCCAGCAGCCATCGCATGACGGGGATCATCGGCGCCAGCCGGCTCATCGCCAGATCAGCCGAGGTCGAGGGATGCAGCGCCAGCACCTGTTCGAGCAGACGGGGCATGATCCCCGTCGCCTCGACCAGCGGAGCAAGCGGTGCGGTATTCCCGGCCGCCAGCATAGTCAGGCTCTCGGGCGAGGCAGGCCCAATGCCAGCAAGGGTAACGAACGACAGAAGCCAGCGCGGGATCGGCAGTACCGGCGTCCGCCCCATCTCCAGCCCCAGCCAGCGCCCCATCACGGCGGTCAGTTCGTCCGTGGACATCGCTGCGGGACCGACGACGTCAAGACGAGCGCACAAAGCCCTCGGTGCCCGGAGCAGGTGCACCACGATCTCCACCAGGTCGTCGACATGGATCGGCTGCACCTGCCAGTGACCGCCGCCCAGGCGCGGCCTCACCGGCAAGGCCGCCAGCGCAGCGAATAACGCAGAACTCGCTCCGCCGCGTCCCAGCACCAGCGATGGCCGCAGAATCGCCCAGCCCATGGCCGTTCCATCAGCGTCGAGGCGGGCAAGGTGATCGTCGGCAGCGCGCTTGCTGCGATGGTAGGGCGTCGTCCCGGTCTCGTCAGCGCCGAGTGCGGATATCTGGATCACCCGGCCGACATCCGCCCCGCGCGCACCGTCGAACAGGGCGATAGCGCCGCGCTGATGGACCCCGGCGTAATCGGCCCCGGCGCCGATGATACCGGCGCAGTTGACCACGGCATCAAAGCCGTTGAGCCGCTGTGCCCAATCACCGGACCCGTCGTGCGCGAGATTGCAGGGCACGATCTCCACGCCGGGCAGGAGGCGCGACAGAGCATTGGGATCGCGCCCGGCAGCGACGACCTGCAGGCCTTCGCCTGCAAGCCGCGCCGTCAAGTGCCGCCCAATGAAGCCCCCTGCCCCGACGACAAGCACGCGCATCATGGCCTCCTTACGCCTCATGGCCGGCGCGGCCCGGCGTGCGGCTCCACACCGCACAGCCCATGCCGACGAGCGCCAGAAGAATGCCGAACAGCGCGCTCGTCATCGTGCCCTGCACAAGGTCGGTCGGGTCCGTTGCCACCGGGTGGAGCGAGACGAACAGCAACGGCGTGGTCAGCATCATCACCACCGTCCAAACGCTCCAGAACCGCGAGCGCTGTTCGGTGCCGCACAGTTCGGACAGGAGGATCAACAGCGGTCGCCAAAGGGCAACGACAGCCAGCGTTGCGACCAGCACGGTGAGCGCGTAGGTCAGCAGCAAAGCGGCAATCGGGATCAACATGGCAGGCTCCTTTATGAATGTCGCACCGGGTTGGCGCGGCTTCGCGAGCTCTTCCGCAAGTGGCATGCCAATTGCGTAAACCCGAGCAAGGCCGGGATTTCTGGCGCTCAGAAACGAATGGATGTTAACGGCGTTTACGCAAAACGATGCTAGGACTATCAACGATGGATACAGCAATCGGCATCCCGGCCTTTATCGGCGCGCTTGCGCTGACCGCGATCGCCAGCTTTCTGCTGTCCGGCTTCGTGGTGCTGCGCGCGCAAAACCTTCCCGGATCGTCGCTGCTCGCCGCATTCCTGGCCGGCGTCGGCATCTGGAGCATCGCCCAGGCCGCGCCCGCGCTTTTCGGTCAGCGGGCCGAAGGGCTCACCACCATACTGATCGCCTTCTCCCCCTTGCCCGCTGCGGCCTTTATCCATCTGGTCTTCGCCTTTGCGCTTTGTGGTGCGCTGCGGCCCGTCGCCGTGGCGAGCTATGCCCTTGCCGCTTTCGCCGCGCTGGTCGGCCTGCTCTTCGGCGTCGGGACGGTCGTGCCTTGGCATGGCTTTGCGGGTTTCTTCATCCCTTCGGACGTCGGATGGGGCGTGCTGGGAGTGGCGGGGACCCTGTCGATCGCAGGGCACCTGCGGCTTCTGGGCGTCTGGAAGCGGCAGAACGGCCTTCACGGGCAGCAGGCAGGCGCGGTATTTGTCTCCAGCTTGATCGGCCTTGTCGCGCTTTCCGGTTTTGCCTTTCCCGCCTTCGGGATCGACGCCTACCCCTGGCCGGTGCTGCTGCTGCCGCTCTATTCAGTGGCGCTGGTCTACGGCATCGTGCGCCATCGGTTCATGCTCGCAGATATCTGGGCCCGCCGTGCACTCGTCTGGATACTGCTACTCGCCGGAGCAGGCGCCGCCAGCGTGTTCATAGCTGCCCTGCCACTGGCACTCGCTGGGCGCCCGGCAGGTTTCCTGGCGACCTGGCTCGCGCTGGCGGGCACGCTGCTGCTGGGCTTGGCGATCCTCACGCCGCTCAAGCGTCTGGTGGACCGGATGGTCTTCCCCGGCAGCCGCATCGCCGAAGCGGATATCGCGCAGTGGCGTGACCGCATGGCCGAGGCTACCGACGAAACCGAACTGGCCGCCACCGCCAACGCCCTGCTTCACCGGCACCTCGGTCTGCCGCCCGGTAGCCCCGATCTCCTGCTCGAAGGCGAAACCGTCTCGCTGCGGGGATGGGACGATGCCCCCGCTGGCACGCGCCACACCGCCGAGCGCTTCGCCGCGATCACCGCTGAAAGCGCACGCCGCCTTTCGGCGGCCCGGCGCATGGTCGATGCCGAGCGCGAGGCGCGCCTCGCCGAATTGGGTGCATTGGCGGCCACGGTGGCGCACGACTTGCGCAACCCGCTGGGTATCGTGCAGATGGCCGCCACCGGCGCCCCAGCCGAAGTCCGCGCCGAAATTGGGGAACAAGTCACGCGGATGAATGCGCTGGTCACCGACATTCTCGATTACGCCCGCGCCTGGACCGTTACGCCGCGCGCCCTGCGCGTCAACGACCTGCTCGGCCAGTTTGGCGTGGAGGTTGAGGGCCCACCCGACCTTGAGATTCAGGCCGACCGCATGGCACTGAATCGCGCGCTGGCCAACCTTGTCGACAATGCCCGCGCAATGGGCACCCGCGTCCTGATCGTCACCGAACCGGGCCCTCCCGTCACGATCGACATCTGCGACGACGGGCCGGGCATCGCCCTGGATATTGCGCAATGCCTGTTCCGCCCCTTCGTGTCTCGCCGCCCCGGGGGGACTGGACTGGGCCTTGCCATCGTCCGGCGGATCATGGAGGCGCACGGCGGCACGGTAACGTTGGCCTCGCGGTCGGGGTGGTCCACCTGTTTCCGCCTGACCTTCGGGAGAACACCATGATCCTGCTCGCCGACGACGAACCGGCCTTCCAGCGCCTGACTGCCGGCTGGCTCCGCTCGCTCGGCCATGAGGTGACCACGGCGGGGGACGGCGACGCCGCGCGGCAGGCTTTTGCACAGCACGGCGCCGACGTGGTCCTGCTGGACCTGGCGATGCCCCCGCATCACGATCCCGAGGCCGGGCTTGCCCTCATCCCGGCGTTCGCGCCCGCCCCGGTAGTGGTGATGACGGGGCATGCCGATCAGCCGCTGGCGCTCAAGGCGATTGAGGCCGGCGCGTGGGACTTCCTCGCCAAACCGGTCGATCCCGATATGCTCAGGGTCGTCGTCGAACGCGCCCTCGAACGCGCGCGGCTTGCCCGCGACCTGGCTGCAGCGAAAGCCCTTGAGCATTCGGCAGAGGACATGGGGCTAGTCGGGCAATCCCCGCCGATGACCTCGCTGCGTGACATGATCCGCCGTATCGCGCCCACGGCCCTGCCGGTGATGGTGTTGGGGCCCAGCGGCACCGGCAAGGAACTGGTGGCCCGCGCGATCCACGCCGCATCGCCGCGCGCCGGCCGCGCGCTGGTGCCGGTGCATTGCGGCGCGGTCCCGGCAGACCTGCTGGAAAGCGAGCTTTTCGGCCACCTCAAGGGCAGCTTCACGGGCGCCTATGCCGATCGCCCTGGCCTTGTCGAAACCGCCGCGCACGGAACCCTGTTCCTCGACGAGATTGGCGAGATGCCAGCCACCATGCAGGTCAAACTGCTGCGTTTTCTCGCCGATGGCAGCTACCAGCCGGTCGGCGCCCGCGAGGTTCGCCGCGCTGACGTGCGTATCGTTGCCGCGACCCACCGCGATCTTGCCGCCGCTGTTGGGGACGGCAGTTTCCGCGAGGACCTTTACTACCGCCTGAAGGGCGTCGTGCTGCGGGTCCCGGCGCTGGCAGACCGACCGGGCGACATAGCCCTGTTGGCCCGGCTGTTCCTGCGCCGTGCTAGCGAAGGCCCGGCCAGCTTCGTGCCCGGCGCACTGGACTGGCTGGAAAGTCACGGCTGGCCTGGAAACGTGCGCGAACTGCGCTCGGTCATCGAGTGTGCCGCCGCCCTCGCGCCCAGGAGCGCAAGCGGGTTGACGATCGGCATCGCTGACCTCGCTTTCGCGATGGGAGAGGATCGCGAGCCTGTGCCGAATACCGCAACGCTGCCACCATCCGGCCAGACGCTACAGGATGAGGTGACCGCTCTCGAGCGGCTCCGCATCACCGAAGCTCTCGACCGTACCGGCCACAACCACACGCATACCGCGCGCGAACTCGGCCTTTCGCGGGTCGGCCTGCTCAAGAAAATGGACAGGATGGGCCTACGGTAGAGCCTTCATTTCCTGGGCTCAATCCACAGACCGAAACCATGTAATCTTTCACACTTCTCTTGCGCGCAACGTATTCAATCTCTCGCTTCGTTGCTGACGATGGCGACAGTGACGCTGAACAGACCTTCTGGTTGAGTTGTGCCAATAGGCGAATATGATCGGTTGCCGCAGGATAGCGGACGGGCGGCAATTGGGAACGGAGAATCAGGGGCCGAACGGCCGGAATGGGTCGAGGGCGGCAAAGGCTTCTACGTGCCCATTTTGCCGTCCCGGGCCGCCTTCACAGATTCTGAAGGCGGCCGCTCGTTCATCTGCCGGGAGCGGTTCAGTCGATGGCTCGCTTAGGAGCACTTAGGTCGATCAGCCGATCTTCATGGAAAGCTCGACGTCGTCAGCGAATGGGATCGAGAGATATCCGCCGCCGATCGCACGAACCCGTTCCAGATATTCCGGGCACATATCGGCATTGTCGCAGAGGAGGAGGGCCCCGGGACGCAGGCGGCTCTCCAGGAGGTCGAGGATGTCGTTGTACAGGCCCTTGGCGCCATCGAGCAGGACGAGATCGATGCTCTCGGGCAGATCGCGGCTGAGCGTCACCAAAGCGTCGCCCTCACGGATCTCGACAAGGTCGAGCAGGCCGCCGGCCTCGATGTTCCTTCGGGCCCGCGCGATCTTCGACGGTTCGAACTCGGTGGTGATCACCCGACCGCCGCCATTGTCCCGGATCGCGGCTGCCAGATGCAGCGTCGAGATGCCGAAGGAGGTGCCGAATTCGACGATGGAGCGGGCGTTTCCGAAGCGCGCGAGCACGTAGAGCAGCGAGCCGGCTTCGCGGGAGACAGGAAGGGGGAGATCCTTCATCCGCGTATAGAGATCGAGATACTCGGTCCGGCTTCCCAGCATGGCGTGGGCCTGATCGTCGGTCATGCCGGCGAAAGCTGCGGGGATGTCGACCCGGCTCGCATCGGCCTCGGTGAAGAGGCGGTCAAGCAGGGATGCGACCGGCTCGGAATTCAGGGTCGTCATGTTCTTCTCCGTGATTGTCAGGGCGACCTTGCGCCCGTCTCGAGAATACGATTAATTCGTCGCATTAGTTATTCGCGTTCGGGAGGCTGATCGTGGCAGGTCGTGAAAAACCCGGGATTTCCGTGCGCAAAGCGCCGCGCCAGGCGCGTTCGAACCAGCTTGTAGACGACATTCTGACAGCTGCCGCTCGCGTTCTGGCCGAGCAGGGTGCGCACCGATTTACTACGGCACGAGTCGCGGAGCGGGCGGGGGTGAGTGTGGGCTCGCTCTACCAGTATTTTCCGAACAAGGCGTCGATCCTCTTCCGCCTGCAGACCGACGAGTGGCGCCAGAACGTCGAGCTGCTTTGCGGCATCCTCGAGGACCGATCGAAGCCGCCGCTCGAACGCCTGGGCAATCTCGTCCACGCCTTTGTCCGGTCCGAGCGCGAAGAGGCGGAGATGCGCGTCGCCCTTGCGGATGCTGCCCCTTTTTATCGCGACGCCGAACTTGCGGACGATCCCCGTGAAAGGGCTACCGGGGTCATGCGCGACTTCATGGCGGAGGTGCTCCCCGACCTGCCCGTGGATCGCCGTGAGATCGCGATGGAGACCATCAAGATGACCATGTCGGAAACGGGCAAGCGCATTTCGGAGGAGCGCCATCTGTCTGAGCGGAGCGAAGTGTATGCCGATGCGGTAGCGGACATGTTCTGCGCCTATCTAGATCGCCTTTCGGCCAACGGCTGAGCCGGTCCGTTTCTACGTCATTCGGCCGATCCGGCGTCTTGAGTGGATATCAGCCTCAGCGCCCATGCACAGGCGTGAGTCGGTCGTCATTCCCCTTTGCCGCATCCACTAGCGCACGCACTTTTTCCTCATCGGCGCGGGTTGCGGGATTGTAGACGATCATCCCCAGCTCGGGCCTGCCTTCGACGGCGAAGGATGAAAATTCCAGCTTCACGAGCCCTGCTGCAGGATGACGTATATGCTTCACGCCTTCGCTGTGAGCGACGACGTCATTATCCTGCCACAGCTTTTCAAATTCCGTGCTCAGGCGGCTGAGTTCCTCGACGAGCCTGGCGGCATCCACGCTGCCCTGTGCGCCGGCCCTTGCCATGTCAGCCCGAAACGCGCCAACCACGAACCGTGCAACGCTTTCCCAATCCTCGTTGCGACTGCGCCCTCTGCCATTCGTGAACATCAGCCGCAGGATGTTGCGCTCGCCCAACGGTAGTTGTGAATAGTCGGTGAGCAGCGCCGCAGCGGCCCGGTTCCAGCCCACTACATCCCAGATTGCGTTCTTGATGATCGCCGGGCTCAGCCGCATTCCGTCAAGCACGCGCTGCAATCGCGGGGTGATGCCATCGACCGGACGGTAACGTGCCTCGGGTGGACGCCCAAGGCCGAGCATGTAGAGATGTTCGCGCTCGGGCTCGGTCAGCATAAGCCCTTTGGCGATCCGATCGAGCACATCGGCTGACGGAGCGCCGCCCCGACCCTGCTCCAGCCAAGTGTACCAGGTCGGACTGATGTTCGCGCGGCTGGCAACTTCCTCACGGCGCAGTCCAGGCGTACGCCTGCGACCGCCACCGAACCCAAAGGCTGCGGGGTCCAGTCGCGCGCGGCGGTCCCGAAGATAGGTGCCCAGTCGGTTGGAGGCATCATTGGCCATGAATGATCCTGTTGCACATTATACCATGATAAGGTCACTACTTTAACAGGTTCAAGGCTGCGCCGATACAGTGTCTCCGCAAACAGGAGATTTCTCATGCGCGTGTTTCTGACCGGAGCCACGGGGTTCATTGGCTCGCACATCATTCCGGAACTGCTCAACGCCGGACACGATGTGCTCGGCCTCACCCGTTCTGAAGCCGGCGCCCGCCAACTCGAAGCGGCGGGCGCTGCGGTCCACTTCGGAGATCTGGATCGGCCCGAGACCCTCGCCAGCGGGGCGGCGGCGGCCGACGCAGTAATCCATTGCGCGTTCGACCATAATTTCGAGAACTTCTTCGAGAACACCAGAAAGGACGAGCGCAATATCGCCGCGATCGGCGAAGCCCTGGAGGGAACGCACAAGCCTATCCTGATCACCTCGGGCGTCGGTATCGGCACGCCATTGAATGGCGGCTCTGCAACGGAAGACGTGCTCAATCCGCATCACCCCAATCCCCGCATCGCAACGGAGTTGGCCGGTGCGGCCCTGATCGCGCGGCGGATCGACGTGCGCACGATCCGGCTGCCGCAGGTCCATGATATGGTCAAGGCCGGGCTGATTACGCCCCTGATCGCCGAAGCTCGCCGGGCCGGAGCGGTGGCATACCTTGGCGAGGGGCAGAGCCGCTGGGCCGCGGCGCACGTCAGCGACGTGGCTAATCTGTATGTACTCGCTCTGGAAAGAGGTGAGCCTGGTGCGCGCTATAATGCGGCGGTGGAAGAAGGTGTAACTGCGCGCGCCATCGCCGAGGAGATCGGAAAGGGCACCGGCTTGCCGGTCCGCTCAATCAATGCCGACGAGGTTGAGCATTATTTCGGCTGGATGGCGTCTTTCGCCGGGCTCGACATGATGGGGGCGAATGCCTGGACCCGCGAGCGGCTTGGATGGAACCCGACGGGCACCGATCTGCTCTCGGATCTTGCCGCCATGGATTACTCCGCGCCCTCTGCCGATGCGCCCTCGACCTCCCGATCGTGAACGTGTCCCGTCGTCCAACGGCAAGTGATTTCGCAATTGAAGGAAAGCGGGTCGCGGTGATCGGCGGCGTTGCCCCGATCAGGAGCGGAAGTTCAGCGGCGCGGATTTGAAAGATTTCTGGTGGCGAACCGCCGAAAAAGCGGAAGGTCTGCACCTGGGGAGCCGAATTTTGGCTGTGAACGGCCGGAAAGGGTCGGCCGAAGAAATTACCTTCGCCCGGCTCATCGACCCTTCAACGCGCCCATGGTCAATCCGCCACTGCGCCCTTATTATCATTGTTGCAAAATCAGAAAAATCTATAGGAGAATATTTTTCCAATTTGGTCGTTCAATAAAAGCTGCAACCCAAAATTTCTTGCGAGTTATTGTTGAGCCCGCACGCATTGACCCCGAAGCTATTCCCACGGGATGTGTGGGCAGTACACCAAGCATCGCCTTGCTGTAGTTTTCAGGATTTGCGTCCAATTCGCGAGGCAGCAATTTCTTCATAAAGTTAAGGAATTGACCCTTTATAATTTTATCTTCTTTACGAATCTGTGCAACGATGCCGGCCTCCCTCCATAAAACTAGCACTGACTTGCTTAAGTCATAGCCAAGCACCGATTTTTTTATGACATTTGATTTGCTATTTTGAATCTGATCCTCAATATCACTTATGGTTATTGAGCTAAGTTTTTTTGCATCAGAACTGATGCTGCCTGCCATTACCTTATCTGTTTTTTTATACTTCATTTCAATGGCAACAACACTGTGATGCTGGTGGTTTACCAATATGAAATCGACACATTTGGGTGCGCCCCGTGCGCCAGGTAGACGGGGAAGAGGAAATTCCCCCTCAACTTCATATCCTCGCCCTTTTGCAATCGCTTCGAGTGGCTTCGCAAGCTCCGCTTCGCGCAAATTATCAACCCCGGCTCGCATCTGCTCAAATGTGAGCCAACCGGCAATTCCGCTGGTAATTTGATGAATCAGTCTACTCAAAGCCAGCGCCTCCCGATGAATCGCCGCGCGCATACACTTTAAGTGAATGATATTTAAGTGATAAATTTCCTGAAACACCTCTCTCGCCCTGCTACACTTATGGGATAGCAATATTTGCTGATGAATGGCCTCCCTTAAGTGATTGACTACCCTACATTTGCCCCCGCACCCACGCCGTGGTTACGCGCTGATTGACGCGCTCAGGGCGTTAAATGAGAAAAGTTGACGGTCCGGTCGTGGTGCTTGAAGATCCCCGCCTGGATGTCTTGAATGGGTCGGTAGGCGGCACTGGCGTGTGTCGTGGGGAAGGTTGTGTAACCAGAGGTATGGAAATTCATTTGGGTCGGGACCGTTAAGCCGGTGCCGGGGCATGCCCCGGCACCGGCTGCCCATCTTCAGCATTCCATGGAGTCACTACCCAACCATGGAGCAGACGAAGGGACAAACGCGACGATACAGCGATTGAGGCAGTTCTGGAACAGTTGATCGAACACGGCCCCGAAGGGATTGCGGCCGTGTTCGCGCGCACCTTCGAGATGGCGATGCGCATCGAGCGTGAACGCTTTCTGGGCGCGCAGCGCTATGAGCGAACGCCCGACCGGCGTGGCTATGCGAACGGCTACAAGCCCAAGCGGATCGATACGCCAGCGGGCACAGTGCATGTGGCAGTCCCCAAGACCGCCGGTCATGACGGGCAGCCTTTCTACCCGCAATCGCTGGAGCGTGGGTGCCGCTCCGTGCGCGCGGTCATGCTGGCGGTGGCGGAGATGTACGTGAAGGGTGTTTCCACCCGACAGACCGAGGCGGTGCTGCGCGAATTTGGCATCGAGGGAATGTCCTCTTCGCAGGTCAGCCGCGCTGCGGCCCTGCTTGACGAGGAGCTGGAGGCGTGGCGGACCCGGCCACTGGGCGAGATCCGTTACCTCATCCTCGACGCGCGGTACGAGAAAATGCGCCAGGGCGGCGTTGTGTGCGCGATGCTGCGGTATTCTCTGCGATCGGGATCGGATCTGACGAGCGCCGCCGGGTGCTCGGTGTCAGCGTCGCCCTGTCGGAGGCTGAGGTCCACTGGCGCGGCTTCCTCGATGATCTGGTCGCCCGCGGCATGCGGGGCGTCGAATTCATCGTGTCGGATGATCATGCAGGCCTGCGCGCCGCTCGCCGGGCGGTACTCGGGTCGGCCACCTGGCAGCGCTGCCAGTTCCACCTCGCCGCCAATGCTATCCATCACGCCCCCAACGTCGCCATCCGCGCTCGCATCGGCTCAGAACTGCGCAGCGTCTGGAACGCCGGCTCGCTGGCAAAGGCACAGGCCGCGCTCGACGAGCTCGTCGCGGGCTATTGCAAAACCGCGCCCAAGCTCGCCAGGTGGCTCGAAAACGCCATCCCCGAAGGCCTGGCTGTCTTCGCCCTGCCTGAGCACCACCGCCGGCGACTGCGAACCTCAAACCCGATCGAGCGCGCCGTCCAGCAGGAACTCAAGCGCCGCACCGTAAAGGTCAGGGTCTTCCCCAACGAACAGGCGCTCCTGCGCCTCGTCTCCGCCGTTCTCGTCGAAATCGACGAAACATGGGCCTGCGACAACAAGGCCTACATCAAATGGGAATGCCGGGATGCGTGATCCCCACCCGATTCAATTTCCATACGTGAGGTTGCTCAATCGTGGGGAAGGGCGGTAGTGGCAGGTCGCGACCAATTTACGACTCTCCGTGATGGCGATGTGGACGGCAGATTTCTCCAAAATCTGTCGCCTCTTTCACGAAATCGGTATGGCAGCGGTGCGCCTTTCATCTGGCGCCTTGGCCTACGGATGCGTGCCGCAAACCGGAATTTCGTCTGCAGCCTCAATTAGGCGTCGAAGCCGGTCGACCGAGAAAGCGGCTCCCAACGACTAACCTCTGCCCGCATATTGTCCAGTTTCTGATCGACCAGTCCGAGAGCATCTTCGCCCAGGAACAACCGAGCCGGCGGGTCCTTCTCCTCAACGATCGCCAGCAGCGCCTGCGCTGCCTTGTCCGGATCATTCGGCTGATTGCCGCTCTTCGCCTGCCGGCCAGCCCTTATGGGATTCATCACCGAGTCATAATCCGCGATGCTGCGCGGCGTCCGATCCATCGAGCGGCCAGCCCAATCGGTGCGAAACTGCCCAGGCGCCAGCGTCGTCACTTTTATGCCGAACGCCGCGACCTCCTTGCCGAGCGCTTCGGAAATTCCCTCCAGCGCAAACTTGCTGCCGCAATAGAAGCTGATCCCCGGCATGGTGATGAACCCGCCCATCGAGGTTACGTTGACGATATGCCCGCTGCGACGCTTGCGCATACCGGGCAACACCGCCTGCATCATCGCCACCGGGCCGAACACATTCGCGGCAAACTGCCGCTTGAGATCGTCCATCGACGATTCCTCAAGCACGCCTTCATGGCCGTAACCAGCGTTGTTCACCAACACATCGACAGGACCGACATCATGCTCGGCTGCGGCTACCACCGAAGGAATGGAAGCGAAGTCAGTCACGTCCAGCAGCAGGGGGCTCGCCCGGTCCGGTGCGAGTGTAGCGAATGCGTTCGCGTCTTCCTGGCGCCGCACCGTGCCGATGACCCGGTGACCGGCCTTCAAAGCACCTTCAGCAAATGCTCGGCCCAGCCCGGAGCTGACGCCACTGATGAGAAAGATTTTCTGTCTATTATCTGTCACGCGTACGCTCCTGCAGGACAACCTAATTATATCATGATATAGTTATGCGATGAGCGAAGACAAGATGGGAACAGGTACGAAGCGCCGGGGCGAGCCGGTGCGCCAGCGCGTGCTCGACGCGGCAGAGCGTCTGCTGCGTGACGGCAAGGCAGAGTTCTCGATGCGTGATCTTGCTTCGGAAGCGGGGGTCAGCTTCGCAACACCATTCAATCAGTTCGGCAGCAAGCCGGCCATGATGCACGCGCTCTCAGCGCGCCGCATAGACGCGATGATGACGCGCTTCAGTGAGATGCCGCAGCCATCGCATGCCGCCTACCGTGTAGCGCTCGCTATCGACATTGCGGTGGCGGTCATGCTCGACGAGCCGGTCGTGAACCGCGCAGTGATGGCCTGGATAGGGACCGGCAGCGCGGCGTCGGGTGAAGTCAGATCGAATTCCACCGCCTTATGGGCGCAAGCCCTGGGCGACGGGACAGGCCTGCCTTCGCTCCGCCGAGATGAGGCATTTCGCATCCTGCCTGGGCAACTCGCGCTCGCTTTCCGGGGCGCGCTGTCCTTCTGGACCGCTGGCGAACTCGCCGATGAGGAACTCGGCCCGGCTGCGCGGCAGATCGCCGACACCCTCCTTCAAGCATATTCATTCGACTAGAAATCGGATGCCGGAGCGCTGGAAGCGTGCGAGCAACGAAGAACGCCGCTCCTTGCGTGACGCCGCCGTTCGCGCCGCGCGTGCCGAACGAACGGTCCGGCCAACCACTCACAATACTGAACAGACACAATTCAATCCTGTAAGTTCACGATCATCTGTGATCGGCCGATATGCTCGCCGATGACACATGCAACACTGATCGTCACCTGCAGCGGTGGCACCTACTTCGATCGCGACCATTACGTCGATGTCCACCTGCCGTTGGCGCTTGCCTGCTGGCAGCGGCACGGGCTGGAGAGCGCCTCCGCCTTTTTCCCGCGTGACGCCAATGATCTGCCCCCACCGAGTGGACCGTTTGGTTTGTTAGTGGATTAAGCCCATCGCCGCCATATCCGGTCGGAGGTGGAGCGAAGCGGAACCGGAGGCCGGATATGGCGGTGTCGCCGTTTCCGGTGCCGGTGGTCGGTATCCCAGACTGCTATGCGGGCGGACGGTGTTGTAATGCCGCCGCCAAGCTTCGATCAGCACCTTGGCTTCGGCGAGGCTGTAGAAGATCTCGCCGTTGAGCAGTTCGTCGCGAAGCGACCCGTTGAAGCTTTCGTTATAGCCATTCTCCCATGGTGATCCCGGCGTGATGTAGAGCGTCTTCACGCCGATCTGCCCCAGCCATTGCTGGACGGCGGTCGCGATAAATTCGCTGCCATTATCGGACCGTATATGTGCCGGAGGGCCGCGCGAGATGAACAGGTCGGCTAAGGCCGCCAGAACATCCTCATGCCTGAGCCGACGCGCCACGACGAGCGCCAGGCACTCCCGGCTGGCCTCATCGATGATGGTCAGGATGCGGAACTTGCGGCCATCATGCGTGCGCCCTTCGACGAAGTCGTAGGCCCATACATGTCCCGGATATTCCGGCCGCAGGCGGATGCAGGATCCGTCATTGAGCCATAGACGCCCGCGCTTTGGCTGGCGCTGCGGGACTTTCAGTCCTTCACGCCGCCATATCCGCTCGACACGTTTATGGTTCACCGTCCACCCTGCATGGCACAGCAACGCCGTGACCCGGCGGTAGCCGTAACGACCATATTGCTTCGCCAATGCAATGATGTCCTCGGTCAGTGCCTGTTCGTCATCCGCCCCGCGCGGCATCTTGCGCTGCGTCGATCGATGCTGACCCAGCACCCGGCATATCCGTCGCTCGGATACCCGGACTGGCAGATCCCGTCGTACCTGATCGATGCAGCGCCGCCGCCGCGCGGGGCTCAGAAGTTTCCCCGTGCAGCCTCCTGCAGGATCAGCTTGTCCAGCGTCAGGTCCGAGATCGCCCGGCGCAGCCGCTGGTTCTCCTTCTCCAGATCCTTCATCCGCCGCGCCTGATCGGTCTTCAGGCCGCCATACTCCTTGCGCCACCGATAATAGGTCTGCTCGCTGACCGCGATCCGCCGGCATGCCTCGGCAGTCGAGGCTCCCTGCGCTAGCACAATCTCAACTTCACGCAGCTTGCCGATGATCTCTTCCGGCTTGTGCTTCTTGCTCGGCATTCAATGCCCCTTTCATGGTCCAGACTATCATAGTCTCTGGGCCACTCAGCGGGGGGCAGATCAGACGCCGATCTACAATTGGGAGAGAGATTCCCGGTTGTGGTGAAGTCTATTTGGCGGCGGGACCGCCGCGCATCTCAGTCACTATGAGCAGCGCGCCGTGGGGAGGATGAAAGTTCTTCGCTGCAAGCCTGGCACCTTCTCTGGAGGGTCACGCGATAGCTCCAAGGGCTTCTTCCGTGACGGTGTACACCGCTTGGCGCTGAGCACCTCGATTTTGATGATCGACGCGGTAGCCCTGGTAGTGACGCCGCACCAAGCCTGCACGGACTAATTCCGATACTGCTCGACTCACGTTCGTTAGTGCGGAGTGGCGGAGACGCTGCTCAACTGTTTCACGGACAAGTATTTCAGCTTGATCGGCATCAGCAGGCATCAAACCGCGCGCGAGCAAGTCGGAGCGAACTCTCTCGATCACTGCCGCACGTCTGGAATCGTGGTGAGCGACCGGCATCAGGGCGTCGCACAACCATTCTCTGATCGGGACCAACTTGCCCCCTTCGCTAACATATGGACCAGCGGACCCGGTAGCGGAACTCGCCTGCGCAATCAGATTGAGCACCATGTAGCTGTAGCGGGGGCGTTCGCACACATCAGTCAGGCGCCTGAGCATGCCAGGCAACGTGAGCGGACCACTCGACACTCGGGCTGCGGGCATCGGCTCTACGGCGGCCGTAAAAAGATCAGGCTGGAACATATCAGGAATCAAGCACACCCGGACTCCGGTGTGAATCCCCAAACGACGCTCAAGTGCGAATAACCAGCTGTGGCACTTTACCAGCGGGTAAAGTGCCACAGCTGGTTCTTTGTGGGAGATCAGCCCTCAATGAAAATCCCGGGACCGGATCCTCATCTCGGAAGCCCCGATCACGCCGCGTTCCTGCGTACGATCGCGCGCGTCAGGCCCACCTCCGTGCGTCGCACCGTCGCCAGGCCCCGCCCGAAACGGAAATTCCTTGTCGCCGATCCCGCGGAGCAGGGGTGTATAGTCGATCACCTTGTCGATGATGATGTGGGTGACGATGCCTTCGCGCTGCAACCGGCCCTTGAGCCCGACCATTGCCGCCGACAGTACTGTGCGCCGCTGCGCTTCAAAACGGTCGGGCCACAGAATGCCATTCGCGACCCCGGTTTCATCCTCGATGGTGATGAACAGCACCCCTTTGGCTGAGCCCGGCTTCTGGCGTACCAGAATGATCCCTGCGACCTCGACATGCCCGCCATCCTTGACCTGATCGAGCTGCGCCGCAGTCTTGATGCCGCGGCGGTTCAGATCCTCGCGGAGGAAGTGCAGGGGATGCGCGCGTAGCGACAGCTGGATCGTGCGATAGTCTTCCACGACCTCACGCCCTTTACTCAGCGGCTCCAGCGCTACTAGCGGCTCCTCACTCTCAGGACTGCAGTGGCCTTCCCGAGCATCCGCCGCTGCGAACAGCGGCAACGGCGCTTCACCCAGCCCCTTCGCGCGCCAGAGTGCCAGCCGGCGATCCTGGGCCAGGCTGTGGAAGGCATCCGCATCCGCGAGCTTCTCGATGGCTGCGGCCGGGACGCCGGCACGGAGCCATAGCGCTTCGGGACTTTCGTAGGGATCGCTGCCGCGCGCCGAGACGATCATCGCGCCATGAAGGTTGGAAAGGCCCCGCGCCATACGCAGCCCAAGGCGGACGGCCAGATAGCGGCCTCGTGTCTCCTCCAGCGTGCAGTCCCAGCGGCTCCGGTTGATGCAGGGGGGCAGGACTTCGACACCGTGGCCCCGCGCGTCGCGCACGATCTGGGCAGGGGCGTAAAAGCCCATGGGCTGCGCGTTGAGCAAAGCGGCGCAGAAGACATCGGGATGATGGCATTTCATCCAGCTGGAGGCATAGGCGATCTTGGCGAAGCTGGCCGCATGGCTCTCCGGAAACCCGTACGAGCCAAAACCCTCGATCTGTTTGAAGGTGCGTTCGGCAAAGTCGCGCGGATAGCCGCGTCCCACCATGCCTTCGACCAGCTTGTCGTAAAAGTGGCTGACGCCGCCGGTGAACTTGAATGTCGCCATGGCGCGGCGCAGTTGATCGGCTTCCGCTGCCGTGAAACCCGCGCCGACAATCGCGACCTTCATGGCCTGCTCCTGGAACAGCGGCACACCCAACGTCTTCTCGAGGACCGCGCGCAGTTCGGGGCGGGGGTACTGGGCGGTCTCTTTGCCCTCGCGCCGGCGCAGATAAGGATGGACCATGTCGCCCTGGATCGGTCCTGGCCGGACGATCGCGACCTCGATCACCAGATCATAGAACTTGGTGGGCTTGATGCGCGGCAGCATCGACATCTGCGCCCGGCTTTCGATCTGGAAGACGCCCAGTGTATCCGCCTTCTGGATCATCGCGTAGACCTTGGGGTCATCGTGCTGCAGTGACGCTGAGGCCATTCCCATTGCGATGCCGCGGTGCTCTTCGAGCAGCGCGAAGGCACGACGCATGCAGCCCAGCATACCGAGGCCCAGAATATCGACCTTCATGAACTTGAGCGCGTCAATGTCGTCCTTGTCCCACTCGATGATCTGGCGGTCAGCCATGGCCGCTGGTTCGATCGGCACCAGCTCGTCGAGCCGGTCGGAGGTCAGCACAAAACCGCCCGGATGCTGCGAGAGGTGGCGCGGGGTACCGATCAGTTCGCGCGACAAGTCGAGCGTCAAGGCGAGACGCGGATCGGTGGTATCAAGGTTGAGCTCGCGCGCCTGTTCGTCGCTGACGCCGTCGACCGACCAGCCCCAGACCAGGCCGGCGAGACCGGCCGTCATGTCCTCGGGCAAGCCCAGCGCCTTGCCGACCTCCCGCACCGCGCCGCGCGCCCGGTAGCGCGTCACCACTGCGGTGAGCGCTGCCCGGGTTCGGCCATAAGTTTCGTAGATCCACTGGATGATCTCCTCGCGCCGCTCGTGCTCGAAGTCGACGTCGATGTCGGGCGGCTCCTTGCGCTCGCCCGAGACGAAGCGTTCGAACAGCAGTTCGTGCTTGATCGGATCGATGGAGGTGATGCCCAGGACGAAGCACACGCAGCTGTTCGCGGCCGAACCCCGCCCTTGGCACAGGATCTTGCGGCGCCGGGCCTCCGCAACGATCGAGTTCACGGTCAGGAAGTACGGTGCGTAGCTGAGGCCTTCGATCAAGCGCAGCTCATGGCGGAGCTGTTTGGCGTAGGCGTCGGGCACGCCATCTGGAAACATCCGGCCGGCCGCTTCGCGGGTCAACCGCTCCAGCAACGCTTGCGGGGTTTCGCCGGGACTGGCTTCCTGGGGATACTGGTACTCCAGCTGACCAAGATCGAACCCGCAGGCGGCCGCAATATCGGCAGTGGCGGCCAAGGCGTCAGGGTACCGCGCAAATCGGCGCTCCATTTCGGTGCCGGATTTCATCTGCCGGTCGGCATAGCGCTCGCGTCTGAAACCCAGCGCGTCGATCGTGGTCCGATGGCGGATGGCGGTGACAACATCCTGGAGCATCTTGCGATCGTTGCTGTGATAAAGGACGTCGCCCAGCACGACCGAGCGCACGCCCGCTTCGCGGGCCTGGGCATCGAGTTCGAAGATACGCATCGCGTCGTTGGGGCGCCGGCGCAGCGCCAGGCCCATGTAGCCGCACGTCCCGAAGATCGCAGAGAGCCGCGCCAGGGCAGCAGCATTGGCGTCGTCCGGCAGATCCGGAACCAGGATGGCGATCAGGCCTTCGCTCCAGTCCGCCACATCTTCCCAGCGCAGCTCGCATTTGCCCTTACCCGCGCGAGCCTTCCCCAGTGTGAGCAGGCGAGTGAGACGTGACCAGGCGGCTCGGTCGGTCGGATAGACCAGCAGGCTGGTACCACAGGCGAGGTCGAGCCGGCAGCCGGGGATCAACCGCACGCCCGTGGTCTTTGCCGCCTCCCACGCGCGCACGACACCCGCAACGGAGTTGCGATCGACAATGCCCAGGGCAGGTATGCCCAGGTACGCGGCCTGCGCGAGCAGCTCTTCGGCCGAGGACACCCCGCGCAGGAACGAGAAGTGCGTGGTCACCTGCAGCTCGACGTAGACCGATGATGTCGGTGCGCTGTTCACCCGACGATGCTCACCCGAAGATGCCGTGCACATGCCACGAGAGGTCGCCCGAACGCAGATCCTCGCCGTCACCGCGGCGGAAGACCCACAAGCGCTCGCCGCGCTCGTTCTCCACCCTAAAATAATCGCGAACCGCGTAGCTTTCGCCCGTCCGGCGCCACCACTCTCCGGCGATCCGCTCCGGGCCATCGGCCCGCACGATGCTGTGCGTGATGCCGCGCCACACGAAGCGCTTGGGCGGTTGATCGGGAAGTTCCGACAGAACGTTGGCGATCCGCTCCGGGCGCGCCAGGATGCGGGCCGGGCGAGGCCAGTGCGTAGGCCAGCAGACGGCGGCTTGCGTCGGCGCGATCCGGCCGATGCTGCGCTCGGGCACGTCGCTCTCGCGCATCGTCGAGCGATAGATGGCACCGCGGCCGAGCCGGGTGACGATCTGGTCGATCAGCAGGGCGACGTCCGCGTCTTCGCCGAGGCCGAGGTCCGCGCCCAAGGCAACGGCGCCGAGCGGCTCGGTCCTCAGTGCCACGAGGCTCATACGTTCGATGCCGAAACCGGGTTCGATCGTCTCGATCTTCATGCCCAGCAATCGCAGCATGTGGGGCACGTCCCGGGTACCCCGCGCGGTGCCCACCGTAACTATCTGCTCTTCACGATCGACACGTTCGCACACCAGGCGCAGCAGGCGTACGCCCAGTCCGCGCGCGAGAAGGTCATGCGCCAGGCGATTGGCGAGTTCGGCCATGGCATGGGCGATCGGCTCTGCCGCGCCGATCGGCTCTGCGAAGCGGCGTTCGACTTGCGGCACATCGAACGGCACGACGCCGACGAGCGGCTCGGCCACCCGCCCGGTCGCCTGGTCGAGACGGGTCAGCAGGCTGGCACCGAACCTGCGGCTCAGCGGCGCGCGCGGCATCGCTACGAGATCATTGATCCGTTCAATCCCGAGGCGCTTTGCGGTTTCATGCTGCCGGGGTTCGAGGCGCAGAGCCGCAACGGGCAGGGTTCCGATCGCGGCGAGTTCCCCGTGGAGGGGGCAGATGGTCACACGCTGTGACCCGTAACGGGCCAGCGCATGCGCCGTGCCCGCGGTGCCGGCGATGGCGATCCGGGCATCGAGGCCGATGCGGCTACAGAAGCGGACTATCCGCCGCGCCATCTGCTCTTCGCCGCCATAGAGGTGCGGCACGCCGGTGAGATCAAGCAGCAGGCCATCAGGCGCATCGACCTGCGCGGTGGGGCTCCAGCGCCGCACGGCATAAAGCGCCAGCCGTTCCAGCTCGCGCAGGTCACCGGCCGGATCATCGTCCTGCACATCAAGTTCGGGTACCAGAGCCCGCGCCTGTGTCAGCGCCATGCCGGAATAGAGCCCAAGCGCGAGTGCCGAGCTATCCGCGGCGGCAATGATCACCCGCTGGCGGTCGGTCTTTCTTGTGACCAGGGGAGGGGCAGTAACATCGCCGGACAGCGCGGGTTGCGCGGCGGATCCGGGCGTCCTCGCCCCGTCCCTCTGGCGATCGCTTTTGAAAGGATTGTCCGCGGCCTCCGAACGGCGCCCGAGCTCGCGCGGCGATGGCCGCTGGTGCGCCGGCAGGCTGTCGATATCCTTGCCGGGCGCGGCCATGGCTGCGCCAGCGCCTGACCCTTGCGCCCAGCGCGCGCCAGGCCGCCACCCGCCGCCGCGGGGGCACGAGCATGACGAGCCGTCTTCGGGCTCGAAGCCGGAAACGGGCAAGGGCTGAGGTTTAACCTGTTCAGGCGGCCTGCCGGTCCTCGCGGCGTCGCGGCGCAGCCGATCGACGGCGAGGCTCGGCAGGAACAGCGAGGCAACCCGTCGCATCGCAGCCCTCCAATAGCCAGGATTGAGGATCGCCGCCCCGCTGGCGAACCAATGAGACCTGCCAGCGTGCCCGGCCAACGCCAGGCACCGGCAACGCCTCAGACGGTGCGCAGGCGATACGCCAGCGGGTGACGGCGGATGATGGCTGGGCGAGCGGATCTTCAGCAGCGCGCCGCCAGCGGCGCAGCAGCAGCGCCATGGTGCCGCCTTCTTCCGCTGCCAGTTGCAAGCGGCGGGTCGCGGTCATGCCGATACGCGCGGCTTCACAGACCACGGCGGCAAGGCCGCCATGGCGCAGCGCCTCTTCCATGACGGCCAGCGCATCGGCATCCCGCCCCGCTTCGACCTGGATCAGCCGGCTCGCCGGGATACCCGCGCCGGCGAGGCCCGGCGCGAAAAGGTCCGGGCGCTCCATGATCCACAGGACATCGCCCTGCGAGGCGCGGGCTGCGATCCCGCCCGCGAACAGGGTTGCGGCGGCATCGTCGCCCAGGGCGGCCGTTTCTCCGGCGATCTCATGCAGGGCCGAACTCGCCAAACCCCGGCTCGCAAGCTTGTCGTCGATCCCTACAATGCCGAACGGAAGCGAAGGCGCGTCCGTGCGTGATACCGGCGCGATTGCCTGGACCTGGGCAATGAGAGACTGCAGTCTTTCCGACTTAGCTGTGCTTGTCATGGTGCTCACCGGACCTAAAGTTCGCTGTATGTTCTTCTCGTCCTAACGCCGCGCCGCCGCAGACAGATCCCGTGAGACAATGCGGTTCAAGGGGATCCTGGAAATCGGGGCCGCCGAAGAGGGGACCGCCTTCCTCAATCGGCCGGGCATTGTCTGCGGTGTCGCACGAGCCGCGCCAGGTCACGATGAAGCGGCGTTCTATCGCAGCTGCAATCCGCTCGGAGAATTCCACTTTGGCGCCGCGCGCTTTGGCGGGATTACGGTCCGCGAAAGACCGGCGCAGCCATGCGGGCGCAAGCGAGAGCGCAATGGCGATGTCCACGCGCAGCTGGTGCGCCCGGCCGAGACGCTCCCGGCCTTCGGGGACGTCGATATCATCCGGCAGGGGGTGGTCAGGCGAATCCATAAGCAATGGAACATACAGCGAACATACCGGCCGCGCGAGGCGTTTGATCGCGCCTCGATATCCACAGGCTGTGGACAAGCGGTAGTATGGCAGTGCCGGGTGCCGGCGGAACCCTTGATCTGCGGCGGGTTTGAGCCATGCTGGCGGGGCTAGCGCGGCTTGCCAATTGGCCAAGACGCGCGGGCGCACAACGATTTCAAACTTCGACAGGACGAACACGAATGAATAACAATGACCTCGCCGACGCCATCGCCTCGGCTCACGACCTGACCAAGGCTGATGCGCGCAAGGTTGTAGACGGCGTGTTCGACGCCATCGCCGAGGCGGCCAGCAAGGGCGAGGAAATCTCGCTCAATGGCTTTGGCAAGTTCAAGGTCAAGGACAGCCCGGAGCGCGAAGGCCGCAATCCCGCGACTGGCGAGGCCATGACCATCAAGGCGTCGAAGAAGCTCGCTTTTACGCCGGCCAAGGCGATGAAGGACAAGCTGAACGGCTGATCTGAGGCAGTGCGGCGCTCTGGACCTCAGAGCGCCGCACCGCAAACAGCGTCCGACCCGATGACGATGGAAGAGCGTTCGGCATGATGGTGCGGATTGAAGTAGCTGGGGAACACAACCTCGACGACTGGGCCAATCTGCGGGCGGCGCTCTGGCCGGTCGCCGACGCGGCGGACCACCGCGACGATCTTTTGGAGGCGCTGTCCGAGCCGGGCTCGTTGATCGGCTTTCTCGGGCGCAATGCCGCGGGCGAGGCGGTTGGTTTTGCAGAGGCAGCGCTGCGCAGTGATTACGTCAATGGCTGCGACACCAGTCCGGTCGCCTTCCTCGAAGGGCTATATGTCGCCGAGAGCAGCCGCCGGCTCGGCGTCGGCCGGGGGCTGATCGAAGCGGTCGAGGCTTGGGCCCGCAGCATGGGATGCCGTGAACTGGCCTCCGATGCCCTGCTCGAAAACACCGCCGCGCACGACGTGCATGCCGCGCTTGATTTTGAGGAAACCGAGCGCGTGGTCTACTTCCGCAAAGTGCTGGATGAGGCGCCAACTCTGAGCTGAAAGAAACTCGCCTCGGCAAGTCCAGTGCGATCGATAAAGCACCGTTTGGCCTGGCAAGGCCCATCCAGGGTAATCGCAGGCAAAAGGCCGGCGGAGCATTCGCTCCGCCGGCAGTTGGTGGTCGGTCCGGCATGGACCGCCCTCCGGGTCGCCTCGGTAACGAGATGATGGCTCTCGCGAAGATCTGGTCAGGGCTTTAAGTCGAAGCGGGAATGCAATGGTCTTGCTGCTGCGAGAGGGTCAAAGCACCCCCGGACAGTTTTGCACTCGATGCCAGTCGGCGTTTCACACTGGCGGCGCGCCGCAGGCCGAGCCCATTGGCGCAAAATACTCGTCGAACCTGTGTTTCTGCTACGACGGTTTTACTGCGAAAGAGGCCAGGAAGTCAGCGTAGCGGCGCGAGTAGAGCTGGGCCCAGCTCCCGAGATTATCGATCTGCGCACGGGAACTCTCCATCACGGTGCTGGAAATGACATTCATGCGCTCCGCCGGGCCGGTTGCCGCCGACAACTTCCCGGTCGAGTTGAATATACGATCGAAACCGGATTGAGCCTGACTTGCAAATAGGTTCTGGCCGCCGAAGCCTGCTCGCTGATGGCATTGCGGGCCGCTTCGGCACGCTCGACAAAGCGCTCAACGCCCAAAAACGGCGAAAAACCGTGGCGCCAGTCGATGTTATGCTTGAACTCAGTCATCGGTCTCTCTTTTCCTTGAGGGCAAAACGGCCATACGCGACGCTCAAATGGACGCCGCGCGGAGCCACGGAGGATCAAATCGCTCTATTAGGGAGCACCATCGACGACCGCCCAGAAACGGCTCCTCAAGTGGTCGATCTCGTTTGGCGCTAGGCGCGCACGCGGCGGCTGCGTCAGTTCAGACCATGAACGGTGGGCAGGCCGCGGCAAATTAAGACCGGCGCGCCAGTTCTGCGGCGTCTCAAACATGTGCAGAAAATCCTTCGGTTAGTTCCGAATTGCCAGCACTGCTGGTTCGTCCAATCGGATTGGCCCCTTCTGTACCGCGCCTAAGCCCGGCTATACCCCTGCGACGGCTTCAGATATCGCAAGAGATCATGATTCGAGTAGTAAAAACAGTGTACGCTACCGCACCATCCCGGAACTAAACTTGGATCAATATTAAAAGGCCTCTTCAGCTGAGCCTATCGCAAGGTTGTTAGACCCGTTGTTAGAGGAACGTTGGCTTAGCTCAGTCGTTGCCCTTGTAAGACAAACGGAGAAGTTGTGATAAAAGTCTAAGCGGAGAGGAGATGCCCATGAAAGCCGAAACGAGCTTTGGCAAAACAACGAACTGGCTACTTCTGGGGATGGGAGCGCTGGAACGCCTGCGTTTGTGGCCCCTGTGCGCTCGGCGCCGATTGTCAGTCCGAACTCATCTCGAGCGTACGGGTTCAGCTCTTACCAGTATATGTTTCATAGAAAGCGGAGTGGTCTCAAGTCTCGAGACCGGTGATGTGCGCGACCCCATCGAGGTCGGCGTGGTCGGACGCGAGGGAATGATCGGCACCGCAGCCATTGCCAACCTGATACCCCAACGAGACGCTTTTGTTCAGATAGAAGGCGAGGCATTGTTCATCGAGATCGGCGATTTCCAGGACTGCGTCCGCTCCAGTGTCAATTTGCGTATGTACCTGTCTCGATACATTCAAGCCCAGATGGTGCAGATAAGTCTCGCAGCGAGCGCAGGGGTTCGTGCCAGTGTCCAGCAACGCTTGGCTCGCAAGTTGCTGATGTACCGTGACCGAACCGACACCGATGATCTTGCACTCACCCATGAAAGCATGTCGCTCATGCTCGGCGTGCGGCGCGCCAGCATCACCCATGCAGTCCACAATTTGGAGGCCAGTGCCTTTATCCGTGCGCAGCGAGGCATGATCACGATCAGGGACAGGCCTGGGCTGGAAGCATACTGCGGCCGATTTTACGGTGTCGCTGAAGCGCGATATACTGAGATCATGGGGACCACGCCGCAGCCAGCCAGGCTGCACATGCGAGCATGACGAGGAGCATGTCGGTTTCGTCAATCAAGGAACGCGGAACGACGGTCCGGTTATGTGGTTGAGTAAGCCTACCATCGAAAGGCAAACAGCTATGACCGAACCCACTAACCGCACCCATGAGGACAAAGCCCATCGCTACGACAAGGAGGAAGAGAGGCTGAATCCCGGATTGGTTACCGGCGGCACGCGCGGCGTGGGAGCCGCTCCGACGGATCAGCCGGGCGGCGAGGCGGCCAAGGAACATCCTCTCGACAGCACCGACGCAGAGCAGGCGGGAACTCGGCGCGATCCGAAGTTCAAGACCGAAGACGATCGCGGCCGACCCTAATTCCCCCGCGCACTGATCTCTTTCAAGGGGACGAATTTTGGACACCGACGGCCAGAACCGCATTCACGAGCACGGCCCGACCCCGCGCGATGGTGGCCCACCTAAGAAGTTGCCATACATAGCCATTGCCCTCGTCCTCATTTTCCTCGTCGCGATCGGCGTGGTCTGGATAGGGGGTGAGAGCCTAAAGCGCCCCGGCGTTGACCCAGGCTCAATTGATGCTCACCAGGCACCGGCCGATTGATGCGGTGCTGTTTCTAATATACCCGGCTTTAAGCACCAGCGGCTGCCTGGTTAGTCGGTGCCGGCAAAGAGCCGTCCGCAAGATCAGACAGGTTTGCCGGTGTTCAGCTGAGCACAGGGGCTGGCCGCGCCTTTCTCCGGCACCTTGTTGGATCAAAAGCACGCTGACTGGAGAGGCGGTATCCGGCTCTCCCCAATTCGGGCCCGCCGCGATCGCCATCGCTTGGATCTGTCCGACGGCCAGGGGTGCGATTGTCCTAGCTGTTACAGGAACACCGTCGCCGACAACGCGCCCAATCTGCGCTCAAGCTGATGCGCAGGTCAGGCACGGCACCGATATGCCAGAAATCATCCGCAGCTTATGACCAGCGAGGCCACAGGTTTATCAACAGGGCTTGGCGAGGCCCAGCCCGGCGTTTTCCGGGAATGGGCCGCAATTGCCCGCGACCGCGGCGGTCACTTGTTCTTCAGATGACGCTCTACTGCATCAGCGCTGTCGCCCACCGCCTTGACGGCAGCTGCGAGCTCGTTGCCACTGACGTTGAATTTCTTGGACCAGTACTCAACCTCATAATCCTCGCCGATGGCGATGCGCGAGGAATCCTGCGGCCCGCGAAGCTCCTTGTTGTCGGCCATGTCACTTCTCCTTGATCTGATAAGGTTACAACCAAAAAGTCGGCTCGATAGTTTCGCGCACGCACAGGGCACCGCTCTTTGTCTGCGCCAAAGCGACTCTGATCAGCGGTGGAACGTGTTTGCCCTGCGGATCATTCTCTTCAGGAAGGAGGATACCGTAATGGCCCGTTCGACCTCTGCGCGTAAATCCGCTGGCTCTGCGCCTCGCAAACAGAAGCGGCCTGGCCTTGCGCCTCCAGCGTTCCGCCCGGTGCAACTCGCCAAGCTGGTCGATTCGGTGCCCGCGGGGACGAACTGGCTTCACGAGATGAAGTACGACGGATACCGCGTCCTGCTTGCCGTCGGCATCGAGCGTGCCCGCGCCTATACGCGCTCGGGTCTCGACTGGTCCGATCGCTTCAGCCGCATCGTCGACGCCGCCGCAAGCCTGGGTGTCAAATCCGCGCTGATCGACGGCGAGGCCGTGGTCTTCGATGCGGACGGACGGTCAAACTTCCAGGCGCTGCAAGGTGCGCTCAAGGGGGCATCGGGCACGATCGATTTTATGGCCTTCGATCTGCTCGAACTCGATGGAGAAGATCTCACCCAGCGTCCGCTTACCGAACGCAAGGATCGGCTGAGAGCGATCCTGCCAGAAGACGGGGGCATCCTGCGCTATTCCGAGCACATCGTCGGCAGCGGCGAGAAGCTGCTGGGCAGCTTCTGCGATGCCGGACTCGAGGGGGTGATCTCCAAGCGAGCGGACGGCCGCTACATCGGGTCGCGGTCCGGAGGCTGGCTCAAGACCAAGTGCATCAAGCGCCAGGAGTTCGTTATCGTCGGCTGGACACCGTCGGACACATCCCGTGCCTTTCGCTCGCTGATGCTCGCAGTCCACGAAGAGGGCGTGCTGCGTTATGCCGGCAAGGTCGGTACCGGCTTCGGCAATGATGAGATCATGCGGCTGATGGGCATCATGAAGCCGCTCGAGCAAAAGGCACCGACGGTGAAAGCGCCGCGCTCAGAGGTCCGCGGCGCGCACTGGCTGGCGCCGAAACTCGTTGCGGAGATCGCCTATACCGAGATGACCAACGAAGGCACCTTGCGCCATCCTAGCTACCTTGGCCTACGCGAGGACAAGAAGGCTGAGGCCGTGGTTCTGGAGACCGAAGCGCCGGTCGCGAGCGCGGACGTTGCCGCTTCTGCCGTTGCGATCAGCAACCGGGACCGGGTGATCTTCCCGGAAAGCGGAATTACCAAGGGACAGCTGGCCGACTACTACGCCGCCGTCGTGCCCGTCATGCTGCCCTGGCTGGGCTCACGTCCGATCAGCCTGGTCCGCTGTCCGCAGGGCCGGGCCAAGAAGTGCTTCTTCCAGAAGCACGATGCCGGCAGCTTCGGCGAAGCCGTGCGCCAGGTCGGAATTCTCGAGAAAGACGGCCACACGGAGCCTTACCTGTACCTCGATACGCCGGACGGGTTGATGACCTGCGTGCAGATGGGGACCATCGAGTTTCATGGATGGGGTTCCAGGATCGAGGACGTGGAGAAGGCCGACCGCCTCGTCTTCGATCTCGACCCGGATGAGGGGCTCGACTTCGAGGCAGTGCGCAGCGCCGCCTTTCACTTTCGCGATATCCTCAAGTCTATTGGCCTCGAAACCTTTCCGATGGTGACGGGAGGAAAGGGGGTGCACGTCATCGCGCCGCTGGTGCCGCGCGCCCAGTGGCCGGAAGTGAAGGACTTTGCACACCGCCTCGCGCGCGCCGTGGCGCAGGCCGACCCGGAAAATTTCACAGCCGCTCTGCCGAAGGCCCAGCGCAAGGGCAGGATATTTGTCGATTACCTGCGCAACCAGCGCGGCGCCACCGCCGTGATGCCATACAGCGTGCGGGCAAGGCCGGACGCTCCGGTGGCAGTGCCCATCACCTGGAAGGAGATGGAGACGATCGACACGCCCGCGCATTTCCACATCGGTGATGCGGCAGAATTGCTCAACCGAGCGGGGTCTAAAGCCTTGGCAGGCTGGGGGCGCGCCGATCAGGAGCTGCCCGACCTGTGAAGATCGCGACATACAACGTCAACGGCGTCAACGGCCGTCTGCCGGTGCTGCTGCGCTGGATGGAGGAGGCCGAGCCCGAGATTGTCTGCCTTCAGGAACTGAAGGCACTGGACGAGAAATTTCCAGAGCATGCTATTCGCGACCTGGGCTATGATGCGATCTGGCAAGGCCAGAAAAGCTGGAACGGCGTAGCAATCCTCAGCCGCGTCGGCGAAATCCATGAGACCCGGCGAGGGCTGCCAGGCGATCCGGATGATACCCACAGTCGCTACATCGAGGCTGCCGTGAACGGCATCCTTATCGGCGGCCTGTACCTGCCCAATGGCAATCCGCGCCCCGGCCCCAAGTTCGACTACAAGCTGCGCTGGTTCGAGCGCTTGCACGAGCATCTCGCTGGTCTCGTCGCTTTGGATGCACCGGTGGTCATCGCCGGCGATTACAACGTGATGCCCACGGCCCAGGACGTGTATAAGCCCGAGCGCTGGCTCGACGACGCGCTTTTCGCGCCGGAAGTGCGCGAAGCCTACGCCCGCCTGCTGGACCAGGGCTGGACTGACGCCCTGCGCCATCTGCATCCCCATGAGACGATCTATACTTTCTGGAAATACTGGCGCGGCGCCTTCGAGCGCGATGCCGGTCTTCGCATCGATCATCTTCTGCTCAATGGTCCCGCCGCCAGGCGCCTCGTGGCAGGCGAGGTCGATCGCGCGCCGCGCGGATGGGAGAAGACCAGCGATCACGCACCGGTCTGGATCGAGCTCGCCGACAAGCCTGTGCGCAGACGCCGCAAAACCAAGGAAGACACTTGATGGAAACGAACCAGTTCCTGCTCGATGAAAATGGCTGGGTGCCCAACAACCCTTATCTTCCGGTCGTCTTCTATCGCCAAGCTGTTACCGATCAGACGGATGTTGCCGCCGCGTTCGAAGCGCTGTTCAGGGGCAATGGCTGGCCGCCGCAGTGGTGCGACACCGTGTTCGACTATCATCACTACCATTCCACGGCGCACGAAGTTCTCGGCGTGGCTATCGGCGTGGCGCGGCTCGTGCTTGGCGGGACTGATCTGTCCCCCGCTGAGTGGCCCAGAGACTATGATAGTCTGGACCATGAAAGAGGCATTGAATGCCGAGCAAGAAGCACAAGTCGGAAGAGATCATCGGCAAGCTGCGTGAAGTTGAGATTGTGCTAGCGCAGGGAGCCTCGACTGCCGAGGCATGCCGGCGGATCGCGGTCAGCGAGCAGACCTATTATCGGTGGCGCAAGGAGTATGGCGGCCTGAAGACCGATCAGGCGCGGCGGATGAAGGATCTGGAGAAGGAGAACCAGCGGCTGCGCCGGGCGATCTCGGACCTGACGCTGGACAAGCTGATCCTGCAGGAGGCTGCACGGGGAAACTTCTGAGCCCCGCGCGGCGGCGGCGCTGCATCGATCAGGTACGACGGGATCTGCCAGTCCGGGTATCCGAGCGACGGATATGCCGGGTGCTGGGTCAGCATCGATCGACGCAGCGCAAGATGCCGCGCGGGGCAGATGACGAACAGGCACTGACCGAGGACATCATTGCATTGGCGAAGCAATATGGTCGTTACGGCTACCGCCGGGTCACGGCGTTGCTGTGCCATGCAGGGTGGACGGTGAACCATAAACGTGTCGAGCGGATATGGCGGCGTGAAGGACTGAAAGTCCCGCAGCGCCAGCCAAAGCGCGGGCGTCTATGGCTCAATGACGGATCCTGCATCCGCCTGCGGCCGGAATATCCGGGACATGTATGGGCCTACGACTTCGTCGAAGGGCGCACGCATGATGGCCGCAAGTTCCGCATCCTGACCATCATCGATGAGGCCAGCCGGGAGTGCCTGGCGCTCGTCGTGGCGCGTCGGCTCAGGCATGAGGATGTTCTGGCGGCCTTAGCCGCCCTGTTCATCTCGCGCGGCCCTCCGGCACATATACGGTCCGATAATGGCAGCGAATTTATCGCGACCGCCGTCCAGCAATGGCTGGGGCAGATCGGCGTGAAGACGCTCTACATCACGCCGGGATCACCATGGGAGAATGGCTATAACGAAAGCTTCAACGGGTCGCTTCGCGACGAACTGCTCAACGGCGAGATCTTCTACAGCCTCGCCGAAGCCAAGGTGCTGATCGAAGCTTGGCGGCGGCATTACAACACCGTCCGCCCGCATAGCAGTCTGGGATACCGACCACCGGCACCGGAAACGGCGACACCGCCATATCCGGCCTCCGGTTCCGCTCCGCTCCACCTCCGACCGGATATGGCGGCGATGGGCTTAATCCACTAACAAACCAAACGGTCCACTCGGTGGGGGCAGATCAGTCACGATGCTCGGCAACAAATGCGTATCTCACTTTGCATCCCTGGCGAAATACGCTGTGGCTTTTTTTTAGTATATCGCGCTCCTTGGTCACCCGGGCAGCTCGCGCTTCAACTGGCGGATCTCGGCATCCTTGCTGGCATCGCCAGACACCACCTTCGCCAGTTGCCGCTTCCATGCGTACAGCGAATGTTGACTGACGCCGAGCCGTTCAGAAAACTTCGCTACCGGATACCCACGTTCGGTGATCTGGGCCACCGCATTACGCTTGAACTCATCGCTGAAATTAGGCTTCCCCATCGTCGTCTCCTGTCCTCAAAATTAAGATAAAAGGCGTCCAGAAATCTAGGGGCTACTCAAGGCACGCAAGACGATCTAGACTGACTTCCGGCTTCGGGTCTTCGGAGCCATGGCGGCAGCTATCCTATATCATATATCAGACTAGGCCTCTTTTGTGGCAGGCTTTGGAGGCGCTTGGGGCTGCCGGCGCTACATTGAAACTGTGGCTGCGCGGACTTCGCGGAAGGCGGTTTGTCGCATTTATTTTGCGTACTGACGCATTAGACGGACAAAAAGGGTATCGTGAGGGGTGCGCGCTCAGATTTGAACAAAATATCTTTATAAAACATAAATTTAATTGTGTAATGGTCATTGTGTGGTTGCTGCCCCCGCAACCAATCTTAACAACAACACACCAACCATCCATCACACCCCGCAAGCACAAGCTCGCGGGGCAATCCGCGTTCGCTATTGCCCATAGCGGCGCCCGCCTGGGCGCGGCCCTCGCAAACACAAATACTCCACTGCACCAGCAGAGAAATGCATCCCCGCCCGCGCGGGGATGACGATCAGGTGCGCGGAAACCCGTGCCGTATCCCGGGCGCAGAATTGGCTGTCACTGCACTATCGGCAGCTGTCACAGCCCGATTTGACAGTCCGTTTCGGACACGCGCCCCCAATGCGCGCTTTTGCTGCAATCTCCGCAACATATCGCATTTTACGCAGTAGCGATGGCTGGCAATGACCAGCGCGTCGGACGACGAACCATCGTTTTGGGGGCGGAGGGCGTTGGCATGGTTCTTGTTAGGAAATCCCCGCATATCATTAGGGGGATCCATGACCAAGTATTTGAATGTCGCCGTTGCCGCCACGCTCGGCAGTGTCCTTGTTTCCGGTTTTGGCGCAAATGCGGTGGCAGCGGAAGACGCGGCCGAAAGTGCATCCGGGGCTGGAAGCGGCGGCGGCGCAGAGATTGTGGTTACCTCGCTCAAGCGCGCGGTCAGGTTGCAGGATGCGCCTGCCAGCATCACTTCGATCTCGGACGACACGCTGCGTTCGGCGAACATCGATTCCGCCAACGACTTGGTCCGCGCGGTGCCCAGTCTCACCATCACCGATGCGGGGCCGGGCCAGCGGCGCATCACCTTGCGCGGCATCCGCAGTGCGGGTGACGCGCAAGTGGGCATCTATTACGACGAGACTCCGGTTGCCGGCCCGCCCGGCACCACCAGCGATCCGGGCGGCAGCCAGTCGGACTTCAAGCTGTTCGATCTCGAACGCATCGAAGTTCTGCGCGGGCCGCAGGGCACGCTCTACGGCGCTGGCGCGGTGGGCGGCACGATCCGCCTTGTTACTCGCAAGCCGGACTCCGAGTTCGGCGGCCATATCGATGTCGGCGCCACCACCACCGAAGGCGGCGGCGAGGGCTACCAGCTCAACGCTGCGCTCAATGTGCCGATCGTCAAGGACCTGCTGGCAGTGCGCAGCGTCTATTTCCGGCGGCAGAGCGATGGCTGGGTCTACAATCCGGGCCTGGGCCTAAAGGGCATCAATTCGGAACGCAGCGACGGTGGCCGCATTCTGGTGCGCTTCACCCCGGCGCCGTGGCTGACGATCGATGGCGGGGCGCACTTCCTCTACACCGAGGGCGGCGCCAGCACCTGGTCGCCGAGCGCCGGCAAGTACAACGCGGTCAACGCATCGCAGGTGCCCTATGAGGACAAGCAGCGCCTCTACAGTCTGTCCGCCCATGCCGACCTGGGCTTTGCCGAACTCGTCGCAACGTCAAGCTACCAGGACCGCGACACGCTGGTGACGCGTGATCCGACACCTCTGTTCAACAGCTTCCGTACGGCTTCGGGCTGCGCCACGCACTTCACCGGGGCGGTTTGCGCCACTCCGGCCGGTTTCGCTGCGTACAACCGCTACGTGGATGGCCTTACGCCGGTCATCTATTATCAGCCGCAATCGGTCACCGACTGGACCAACGAATTGCGCCTGCAGTCCACCGGCAACTCGTGGTTGCAGTGGACCGTCGGAGGTTTCTACGAGGATCGCGACGCCAAGGTGCTTTCCGAAGCGCGTCGCACCAATGCCTCCGACGGGTCGCAGGTAGAAGGCGCGGCGCCGCTGCTGCAGCGCCGCGTCGTAGACCACCTCAAGCAGAAGGCGGTGTTCGGCGAGATCGCCATTACCCCGGTCGAGGGGCTGACCCTGACCGGCGGGGGGCGCTACTACAGCTACGACAAGATCGTGGGCGGCGACACCACGATCGGCCTGGACATCCTGCGGACCCGCGTGACGCCCTTCGCTACTTACAAGACCAAGAATAACGGCTGGCTGTACAAGGGCAACGTCAGCTGGAAGCTGGCCAGCAACGTCCTCGTATACGGTCAGGTGGCGACCGGGTATCGGCCCGGCGGCGTCAACCAGGTACTGGGCCTTGCACAGGCGCTGGCTTATAGCCCCGACAAGCTGACTACGTATGAAGGCGGTATCAAGACCTCCTTCGGCGGTGATGCGCTGATCCTTAACCTGAGCGGCTACATCACCGACTGGTCGGACATGCAGGTCAGCATCAACAGCGGCAGCTTCCTCTACTTGGGCAATGCCGGTGCGGCGCGGATCAAGGGCATCGAGGCGGAAGCCACGCTGAACCCGACGCGCGGACTGACGGTCAACGTCAATGCCGCCTTCACCGACGCCAAGCTGACCGAGGACCAGGTGCCCGACGGCGTCACCCCGCTCGCCTCGACCGCGCGGCGCGGCGACAAGATCCCGTTCATCGCGCCGCACACGATCAGCTTCGCCGGCCAATACGAATGGGCGCTCGGTTCGGGAGGCTGGAACGGGCTGGTGCGCGCAGACCTGGCCTACGTCGGTGGCTCACGCGCGGATTTCCGTCCGACTTCGACCAGCTATCGCAAGGTCGGCGACTATGCTCTGGCGAACGCCCGTATCGGCGCGCGGGGTGAGCGGTACGGCGTGTTCTTCTACGTCAGCAACCTGTTCGACAAGGCCGGGCGTACCTCTGCCGGCAACACGCTGGGCGGGCTTACCGAAACCGTCACCACTATCCAGCCCCGCACTTACGGCATCAACCTGACCAGCTCGTTCTGAGCGGCACGGAGACTTCGATCATGAAATATCACCTTCTGACGTGTGCCGCGCTGGGCGTCCTCGCTTTCGCGGCGGCACCGCTGGCGCGGGCCGAGGCGCTGTCCGACAAGGACACCGCCGCGATCATCGCCGGGATCGACGCGCGCAAAGGCCAGCTTGCAACCAATGCCCGTAAAATCTGGGAATGGGGCGAAATCGGCTTCCACGAGGACCAGAGTTCGGCGCTGCTCCAGCAGCAACTCAAGGCTGCGGGCTTTCGCGTGGAGGCCGGCACGGACGGCATGCCAACGGCCTTTACGGCCACCTACGGCAATACCGGGCCGGTGATCGCGCTCCTTTCGGAATACGATGCCCTGCCGGGACTGTCGCAGACCGACCAGCCGGTTGAGCAATCGCGGGGCGGCCTGGCCGGCCATGCCTGCGGGCATAACCTGCTGGGCACCGCATCGGTGGAAGCCGCGATCGCGCTGGCGAAATGGCTGAAGGCAAGCGGTACACCGGGCACCGCGCGCCTTTACGGCACCCCCGCCGAGGAAGGCGGCTTCGCCAAGGTCTATCTGGTGCGGGATGGCTTTTTCAAGGACGTGGACGCGGTGCTGAGCTGGCACCCGAGCAGCGCCAACGGGGCTTCGCAGGGCCAACTCCTGTCGATGGTGACGGCCAAGTTCCGCTTTACCGGCGTCGCCTCTCACGCGGCGGCAGCGCCGGAACGCGGCCGCTCCGCACTGGACGGGGTAGAAATCCAGAACGTCGCGGTGAATTATCTGCGCGAACACATCCCCTCGGACGCGCGGGTCCATTACACGATCATGGATGGCGGCGATCAGCCCAACATCGTGCCTGCCCATGCCGAGAGCTTCTACTACGTGCGCCATTACGACCCGGCGGTGGTGCGCGATGTGTTTGAACGCGTCGTAAAGGCGGGCGAGGGCGCCGCGCTCGCCACCGGGACCAAGTTTGACTACGAGATCATCGGTGGCAGCTTCGGCACCTTGCCCAATGACACGCTGGGCAAGGTAGTCGATACCAGCCTGCGCCGGGTGGGCGGGTACAGCTACACGCCCGAGCAGCAGCGTTACGCCGATGCCATCGCCAAGACGCTGCCCAAGGGCGCTGAAAAAGGCGGGCCATCGGACATCGGGGCCTACGATTTCGGGCGCAAGGGGTCGGCCTCGTCCGATGTCGGCGATATCAGCTGGGTGGTTCCCACCGCCAGCCTCGGCACAGCGACCTGGGTGCCGGGAACCGCGCCGCATAGCTGGCAGGCGGCTTCGGCCAGCGGCACGTCGATCGGCGTGGAAGGCGCGGAAGTGGCGGCCAAGACGCTGGCGCTCTCGGGCGCGCAGCTATTCCTGAACCCCGACAAGTTGCGTGATGCCAAGGCGGAACTCAAGCGCAGCCAGGGCGCCGACTTCAAGTATGTGCCGCTGGTCGGCAACCGTAAGCCGCCGCTGGATTATGCGCGCAGCGCGCTGCCGGCGGGGCGGAAGTAACCCAAACCCCCGCCGTCCGGTGGGCGGCGGGGGTTTGGTAAAACACGAAAGGTCGTGGCCCCGAATCTAGTCCGGGGCCACGATTACATCAGCCTCGCAGCCGTTCGTAGGCGGCTGCCAGCGGGCGCGGATCGACCCAATCGGCCAGCGGGAAATCACGCTCCAGGAAGCCGAACAGGCCCAGCGCTTTCTTCTGCTGGTCGAACAGCGCCAGGCGATCGGTGTCCAGCGTGGGGTGCAGGGTCTTGTGGAAGTCTGCGCCGTAGGCCTGCGTCACCGCTTCCACGCTCCCGCGCGTTTCGAACTGCAGGACTTCGTGCACGCGCTCGACGTTCTGCGCGGCCCAGTCGGCGGCGCGCAGGGTGGCTTCGAGGAAGCGCACGAGATAATCGAAATGGTTGTCGATCAGGCTCTGGTGGACGGTGATCGGCCGGGGCGTGCCGTTGTTCACGCGCGAGGCGCGGTCGGGCAGGGCATCGAGGTTGATGCCGACGACGACGCCGGCTTCGCGCGCGCCATCGAGCGCCGAGGCACCCTTGACGTAGACCGCGTCTACCTCGCCCGCTGCCAGGGCGTGGATCGCCCAGAGACGGTTGATCGAGGTGCGTCCCGGTTCGCTGTCGCGGCCCGCGCCGCCGATGTTGCGGATCGTGCCGTCGACCTCGACCAGATCGACGTCATCGAAGGTCAGCCCGCCGGCGTGCAACGCGCCCTTGTAACCCAGCAGCGACATGCCGCGCGAAATGCTGGTTCCGCGCAGGTGGCTGGGAATCTCATGGTCGGTCCAGCCGGGCAGGGCCAGGCGCTTGCCCTTGAGGTGCGCCGGTTCGGTAATGCCGCTGTCCGGGCGGACGAGGATGACCTGGCTTTCCTCGATCCAGGTGAGACCGACCAGCTTGGTCGGCTCGCCCTGCGCGCGCGCGGCGAAGGCGAGGATATTGCCGCCTTCGCGGATCAGGGTGGGCAGGCGGTGATCGTAATGGTGCAGCGCGTTCTCGGCCGTGGATTCCTGGAGCGTGCGCACCGGCACCCCATCGGCCGCGAATTCTTCGTCCAGCCAGCCCAGCTTGTAGGCAAGGCCCGTCGCGGTCGGCACCGGGCAGCGGGTGAACCAGATTTCGCTGGGAGCCGTCGAGGCGGGGGCGGCGGTTTGGGTAGCCATGCGGGAAATCCTTTCGATCAGACGGCGAGGTCGGCCGGGGCCGGGGCAGGGGTGCGGTGATGCTGGTTGACGGGCCGGTCGAGGCCGAGGTTTTCGCGCAGCGTGCGGCCTTCGTACTCGGTGCGGAAAATGCCGCGCTTCTGCAGTTCGGGGACGACGAGGTCGACGAAGTCCTCAAGGAAGCCGGGGTTCAGCGGCGGGATCAGGTTGAAGCCGTCCACCACGCCTTGCGTAAACCAGTCCTCGATCTGGTCCGCGACCTGTGTCGGCGTGCCGATGGCGATGCGGTGGCCGCGCACGACGTTGTAGCGCAGCACAAGCTGGCGCAATGTCAGGTTCTCACGCTTGCCGAGGCGAACGATCTGTTCCCAGCGGCCCTTGCCGTTTTCGGGCACCGGGTAATCATCGGGAAGCGGCGCGTCGAGGGGCAAGTGGCTGACATCCTCGCCGATCAGTTCGATCGGGCCGGTGAGGTCGACCTTCTGCTGCAGCGCTTCGAATTTTTCGCGGGCTTCTGATTCGGTGGCGCCGATCGAGAACGACAGGCCGGGCGTGACCTTGAGCTGGTCCTGCGCACGGCCGTAGGCGGGCAGGCGGGCCTTGACGTCGTCGTAATAATCGCGCGCGTCTTCCACGAACTGCGCGGCGGCATAGATCATCTCGGCGTGCTGGGCAGCGAAGTCGCGGCCGGTTTCGGAATTGCCCGCCTGGACGAAGACCGGATACCCCTGGACGGGGCGGGCCACGTCGAGGATCGATTCCGAATGGAAATGGCGTCCGTGGTGGGAGACCGGGTGGACGCTGGCCGGATCGAGGTAATGCCCGGCGGCCTTGTCCGGATGGTCGAAGGCGCCGTCGTCCCAGCTGTCCCACAGCTTCTTGGCCAAGGCGATGAATTCGGCCGCGCGTTCGTAGCGGCCGGCGTGGTCCAGCGGACTATCGACGCCGAAGGTGCGGATCGAACCGGGCGACAGCGAGGACACCACGTTCCACCCCACCCGTCCACCGCTCAGGTGGTCGATCGAGGCCATCTGCCGCGCCAGCGTATAGGGATTGGCGAAGTTGGTGTTGACCGTGGCGATCAGGCCGATGTTGCGGGTCGTCACGGCCAGCGCGGAGATCAGGCTGAGCGGTTCAAAGCCGCCGCCGGCGGGGCGGCGCTCCACCCCGCGCACGTCGTCGGCCGCCATGCCCACGAAGTCGGCGAAGAACACCGAGTCCAGCTTGCCGCGCTCCGCCGTCTGCGCGAGGCGCAGCCAATAGGCGAAGTCGGGATCGCCGCCGCCGGGCGAACCCGGCAGTCGCCACGATCCCGGATGATGCCCGTGCCGCGTCAGGAAAACGCCGAGGACGAGTTGGCGCCTACGTTCGGCGTGTGCGTCGCGGCCCGGCATCAGAAGCTCACCGAAACGGCGCCGCCCCAGACGCGCGGCTCGATGATGTACTTGATGAAACCGAAGTTCGCGGACGGGATGATCGTCGAGGCGGCGTGGCTGTTGGTCAGGTTGCGCGCGAAGACCGACAGCTTGACGTCATTCGGCAGCTTCCAGGCCAGCGAGGCATTGCCGAGCCACTTGGGGTCCTGTTCCAGCGGCGCGGCCTGGGTGCCGGCGTTGAAGTAGAGGTGCGAGCGGTAGGACCAGTTGGTTTCGGCCACGATCTGGTGGCCGTTGCCCACTTCCAGCGTGTATTCGCCGCTGACGCTGGCAGTGACGTGCGGCGCGCGCACGAACTGGTTGCCCGAGCAATCGACCCCGGACTTGCAGTTGGGGAACGAGGTGTACTTGGTATCGAGCAGGCCCAGCGTACCCCACAGCCGCAGCGCATCGACCGGACGTGCGGTGATGACCGCCTCGGCGCCCTTCGACCAGCCCTTGCCGGCGTTCGAAAGCTGGCTGAGCGGCAGTTGGATCACGGTGACCTGGATGTCGGAATAGTCGTTGTAGAACGCCGCGAGGTTGGCGGTCAGGCGCCCGCCGAACCATTCGGACTTGATGCCCACTTCGTAGCTTTTGACGAATTCGGGATCGACCGTCGCGACCTGGGTCTGCAGCGTCGCGCCGGTGTTGAAGCCGCCCGAGCGGAAGCCCTTGGCGTAGCGGGCATAGACGTTGAGGTCTGTCGTGACGTTGTACTTCGCGGTCGCGTCATACGTAAACGCGCGCCAGTTGCGCTTGGTATCCTGCACCGCGCGGGTGGCGATGGCGCTGCCGGTCACCGAATTGCGCGACCAGAACGCGACCGTGTCGAGATAGGTCAGGGTGCCGGCGCCGCCGGCCGCGGTGCCGATCGTGTCGAGATCGATCGCCTTGTCTTCCCAGGTGTAGCGGCCGCCGACGATGATTTCGAGATTGTCGATCGGCTCATAGGTGACATTGGCGAAGAGGCCATAGCTGTTGTTGCTCTGGACGAACTGCGTGTTGGTCCAGCTTGGGCGCAGGCCGACGGTGTTGGGGAGCAGGGCGGTGGCGGCCTCGGAATCCAGCTTCTCGTAATAGTAGTGCGCGCCGACGATCCACTTCAGGCGGCCTTCGTCGGGAGAGGCGAGGCGCAGTTCCTGGTTGAACGCCTTGGCGTCGAGGCTGCTGTAAGTGTGGGTGCCTTCGTGGTTGACCTGTGTGCCCAGTTCGGAGCGGTGCTTGAACTCGTTGTAGCCGGTGATCGAGGTGAGGTGCAGGTCGCCCACGTCCCAGTCCAGGTTGAGCTGCACGCCGCGCTGGCGCAGGTCCTGGCCGCTGTTGCCGAAGGACGAATTGTTCTTGTAGCTCTTCGGGATCGGGAAGCCGGCGGGGTCGGTGGTGCCAAGGCCCTGGTAGATGATGTCGCCGGTGTTCTTGTAGTCGCGGTACTGCACCCGCAGCAGCGCCTCAAAGGTGTCGGTCGGCTTGGCGAGGATGGAGAAGCGTGCCGCCGCCTCGCGGTTCTTGCCCATGGGGGAGCCGTCGTGGCGGTTCTTGGTGAAACCGTCGTCGTCGCGGAAATGGCCGGCGAAGCGTACGGCTACCTTGTCGCTGAGCGGGCCGCCCCAGGCGCCTTCGAGCAAGGTGGAGCCATAGCTGCCATATTCGGCGCGGGCATAACCGCTGGCGTCGAAGGAGGGCTTGCGCGAGATGAAGTTGACTGCGCCCGCAGTGGTGTTCTTGCCCCACAGCGTGCCTTGCGGGCCGGAAAGCACCTCTACCCGTTCGAGATCGAAGATCGGGAAGGCCTGCGCGACGGGAATGCCGACGTAGACTTCGTCCTGGTAGATGCCGACCGGGCTGGTCTGGCCGTTACCGGGGACCGAGTTGCCGATGCCGCGCAAGTACCAGCGCGGCGTCAGGTTGCCGACCGAGGTGTCGGCGCTAAAGCTGGGAACAAAGCGCGAGATGTCGCTGGCGCGGGTTATCAGGCGGTCGCGAAGGGCGTCTCCGCCCAGCGCCACGACCGATGCGGGCACGTCCTGCACGCTCTGGCTGCGCTTTTGTGCGGTGACCAGGATGACGTCGCCGCTGCCGCCGGCATCTGCGGCGTCGTCGGCCGGTGCTTCGGCGTGGGCCTGGCCCGCCAGCGACAGCGCAAGCGCCAAGGCGCTGGCCGCGCCCAGACGGCGAATGGCGGGGAAACGATGGGGCGCCGTGAATGCCATGACTTGCTCTGTCCTCGATTACGCGATCTGTAAGAGGAGCGGGCGCCTGATAGCCGTTCGGCGCCGCTCTTCATCGCCTACAGGAGCAAGCGGCGTGCCAAGGTTGGAAAATCACGCCGAAAAGGCGATCTGGCTTCAAAGGATGGGAGGGACTGCACAAATCCACGCAGCCAAAGTGCGGATCTGGATGGCGTTCTGCGCTTTTGGGCGCAGGTTTCAGATCAGGCCGAAATTCTTGAGATGGGTGCGCAGCACGCTGCGCGTTACCCCCAGCGCGGTAGCGGTGCGGATCTGGTTGCCCTCGTAACGCGAGAACGCGATGCGCACGACGCTTTCGATGGTGCGATCCAGCAGCGTGCCCTGCTTTTCTTCGAGGAAACGCGCGACCAGCGGCATAAGCCGGTCTTCCATGACTGCATCCTCTGCCGCGGAAGGCAAGGCGGCGGCCTCGATCGGCGTGGCCGCTGTCGGCGGCGGGGCGAGCTGGCGCGCGTCCATGGCGTGCAGGGCAAGATCGTCGGCAGTGATCTGGCCATCGATGCAGGTCAGCGTGGCGCGCACGATCGCGTTTTCCAGCTCGCGGATGTTGCCCGGCCAGGCGTGGGCGAAAAGTACTTCCTCCGCCCGAGCGGTGAGCTGGAGGCGTCCCGCGCCCATCTTCGAGCCGTGCAGTTCGAGGAAGTGGCGCGCCAGCGGGAGGATGTCGGCGCGGCGTTCGCGCAAGGGCAGGATCGGCAGCGACACCACGTTGAGGCGATAGAACAGGTCTTCGCGAAAGCGCCCCTCGGCGACGGCACGGGCAAGGTCGACGTTGGTAGCGGCGATCAGCCGGACGTCGAGCGCGATGGCCTTGCGCGAGCCGAGGCGCACGACTTCGCGTTCCTGAAGGATACGCAGCAGTTTGACCTGAAGCGCGTGCGGCAGATCGCCGACCTCGTCGAGGAACAGGGTTCCGCCGTTTGCCGCCTCGAACCAGCCGGCGCGGGCGTCCATGGCGCCGGTGAAGGCCCCGCGCTCATGGCCGAACAGTTCGGATTCGATCAGGGCCTCGGAGAAGGCACCGCAGTTTACGGCGATGAACGGGCCGTCGCGGCGATGGCTGAGCGCATGGACATAACGCGCGACCAATTCCTTGCCGGTGCCGGTTTCGCCGGCGATCAGCACGGTCGCGTCGCTGGGCGCGGTACGCTCGATCATGGGCACCATCGCCCGCGATCGCGGATCGGAAAACACGAAGGCCCGCGCCCGGATGGCCGGGATCGTGGGGTTGTTCGGGTCGAGCGACAGGATGGTCCTGTTTGCATGACCTGCCGCCGGTCCGGCTATCCGTTCTTTCGCCAACGCCATGGTCGTGTCTCCCTGCCGTCACTATGCCCACAGACTCATTGTCTACAGGAATAGTAGAGAACAGGGGGCCAAGGCAAGCGTTTCTATCGCAGCCGCCGCTCAGAACGCCTCAATAGCGATCGGCGACAGGCAGCAGGCCCTCCTGCAAGGCGGTGTCGAACAGCTTGCTCATCTTCCATTGCTGGCGCAGCACGCCGGGGCCGAAATCGCGCGAGCCGCCGATCGCCTCGGCGCGGATCGCGATGTCGGCGCCTTCCTCCAGCAGCAGGATGAATTCGGCCAAGTCGCGCAGGCCCTTCCAGCCCCACACCGTCGCGCCGCCATTGGCTTCGAGAATCGCCGGAGTGCGGGGGCTGGTCCTGAGGGTTTCGAGGATGAAGGCGTCCTCGTCCTGACGGCGATCGATATAGATCGGGATTTCGCGGGCAAGCTGGAAGCGCTGTACGGGGACGTAAGTGAACGGCAGGCTGCGGTGCGTCTGCGACCACGCGCCCAGGTTCGGCGTGTGGACATGGCTGAGCGAGGTGATGTCGCCATGCTGCTGAAATACCGCCAGAAAGCGCAGGGCGCCGAACCCCTTGCCCTGATACACTGTGCCGTCGAGGCCGAAGATGTCGGCGCTCAGCGGCTTGTCGCGCTCGAACGGGCCGGGATAGTTCACCGACACGAGGAAATCCTCGCCCGGCACGCGTTCGATGAAGCCGACGGTGCCGTTCGCGGTGATCGTGCCGGTATCGCGGAACGCAGCGAAGGCGTTGGCGGCCTCGGCGATGGTCGCTTCGGCAAAGGCGGCGACGGATGCGGGAATGGTCTGGGTCATCGGGCGGTTTCCTTGTGTCTTTATCAGGCGGCGCGGTCGATGGCGCGCAGCGCAAGGGCGGCGGCAAGCGGGCGGGCATCGACCCAGGCGTCGATATCGACCGCCATTTCCAGGAAGCCGTGAAGGCGCAGGAACTGTTCCTGCACCCGCAGCATGTCGATGCGTTCGCGCGAAAGATCGGGATGCAGCGCGCGGTGGAAGCCGTCGCGGTAGGCTGCCTCGACTCCCGCCGGGCCGGAAAACGTCTCGCGTTCGAGGATGTGGCCCAGCTCGGCCGGATGGCTGGCTGCCCAGTCGGCGGCGCGCAGCGTCTGATGGAGGAAGCGCACGACGATATCGAAGTGCTCCTCGATCATGCGGCGGTGAGTGACGATGGGGCGCGGCGTTCCGTTGTTCACCCGCGTCATCCGGCTGGGATAGGCGTCTAGGTCTATGCCGACTTCGAGGCCCAGCTGCTGCGCGGCCTCTGCCGCTGCGGCGCCCTTGACGTAGACCGCATCCACCCGCCCTTCGGCCAGCGCCTGCAGGCCCGACCACATGCGCTGCATCATCTGGGGTTCGGAAAAATCCACCTGCGGGGTCGGCACGTCCACGAACTGCACGTCCTCCAGGCTCAGCCCGCCAAGGCGCAGCGCGCTCTTGATCCCGTGCAGCGACATGCCGCGCACCACAGAGGCGCCGCGTGTGGAGACATAACCCGGCAGGGCGAAGCGCAGCCCGGCAAGGCCTTCCGGCTCGAACACGTTCTGGCCGGGGCGGACCATGATCGCCTGTCGCTCATCGATCCAGGTCAGGCCGATGACGCGGGTTTCCGCACCCAGCGCCCTTGCCGCCAGCGCCGGGATATTGCCGCCTTCGCGGAACAGGCTGCGTGCCATGTCTTCGCTGTTCGGCTCCACGACACGCAGCCGGTCCTCGCGCAGCCAACTGACACCGATGCTGTCGCGGCGGAACTCCTCGTCCAGCCAGCCCAGCGACCATGCGATGTTGGAAGCGGCGGGCACCGGGGAGCGCACCAGCCAAATCCGTTCAAGTTCCTCGGCCCCGGTCGGTCGCATCGGCATCGCTCTCCAGTTGTCGGTACGCTGCAAAGCAAACCCCGTGCCAGCACCGTTGCCAAGCGGTTTTGCGCGCGGTCGCTACGCCGATTGTCCAGATCGCGACGACCGGTGCGCAGAATTGAGCAGCCCACCGGCCAGTCTGCGCCAACCTTTGAAACCGCGCAGCAGTTTACGCCGGGTGGCATGGTCCATGCTTTGCCGAGGTTGGATTTTATCGATCGAAGGAAGCCATCCATGGCACTCAGCGTCTACTGGAACCTGTCGACGACGGCGGCGCCCGATCGCCGGCGCGCGGAATGGGGCGAGGGCGAGCGCGCCTGGGTTCCCGCCCGCGACGCCGGCAGCCGCCGTCTGCAGATCAACCATTACGATTACCTCACGCAAGTCGCGCGAGCGGCGGAGCTGACCGGCTTCGACGGTCTGGTCATCCCGGATGAACCGGAGGGCGAGGAGCCCTGGATCGTCACCGGCACACTGCTGCGCGAGACGCGGCGGCTGCGGCTGGTCACCGCGATCGCGCCGGGTTCCGCCTCGGGCGTCTACCACGCCAAGATGGCGTCCAGCGTGCAGCGCTTTTCGAACGACCGGCAGGCCTGGCTGATCGATGGCCCGCGCGGCCTTGCCGCGGGCGACCCGGTAGCGCCGCAGGACAGCGCCGCGCGCACCGGAGAACTGCTGACGCTTGCGGAAGGGATCTGGGGCGACGGGCCATTCGACCAGGAAGGCCAGCACTTCATCGTCGAGAAAGGCGGTCTTGGCGGCCTGGTACGCGGACGGCGGCGTCCGCCGGTCTGGCTGCGGCAATCGGAGGGGCCCGGCGCCGACCTGCTCGTCCATGCGGGAGTCCTGCTGCTGGACGCGGCGGTGTCCATCGATGCCTTGGCCGATCTCGTCGGCGATGCGCGCCGGGCCAACCCGTCGCTGCGGATCGCCGCGTCGTTGCCGTTGCTCACCCGCGCCGACGAGCGCGACGTGGCGGTGGAGGCGGCCTATCTCGATCCCGGCCCGTCGACGCTGGTGGGCACGTACGAGGCCGTGACCGCGAAACTGCGGGATCTCGCGGCGGCGGGTCTCGACATTGCCGTCCTGTCCGCCGCCGACCAGATCCGCGAAGTGCACATTGCCGGCGAGCAGATCATCGGCCGCCTGCGCGCCGCTGCCGTCGCAGCCTGAAGGAGATCACAGATGAGCATCGACTTCTATTGGCGCATCCCGACTCACGGGTGCAGCAGCTCGATCCGCGAACGCAGTTCAAACCGGGGTGACTGGTCGCCGTTGGCCGCGGGCAACCAGGCACCGGGCCTCGCCGATGGCGCGCCGGACGGCACCAGCTACCTCGACCATATGGCCGAAATCGCCCGTGCGGCGGAAATTTCAGGCTTTGCGGGCGGATTGCTGCCTTCGTTCCCGATGACCGACGATCCCTGGGTGATCTCGGCCGCGCTGGCGCGGGCGACCAAGGCGTTCCGCTTCATGATCGCATTCCAGCCCGGCTTCCTTGATCCGGTCCGTGCGGCGCGCATGTCGGCCAGCCTGCAGCGCGCCACCAACGGCCGGGTGGTCTACAACATCATCACCGGCGGCGGCGGCCCCTCGCAGCGCTGGTGGGGCGATCCGTTCGATCACGACGACCGCTATGGCCGCACGACCGAGTTCCTCGACGTGATGAAGGGCGTGTGGAAGGAGGGGCCTTACACGCACAAGGGCCGCTTCTACGAAGTCGAGAACGCGGCGCTGCCCCCGGCGCTCGCGGGCGAGGATCTGCCGACGGTCTACTTCTCCGGTTCGTCCGAGGCGGCGTTGCAGTCCGCCGCGCGCCATGCGGATTACTACCTGTCGTGGCTGGAGCCGTTTGCGCAACTGGCGCAGAAGTTCGAGCAGGTGAAGCGCCGTACCGCCGAGATCGGGCGCGGCATCAAATGCGCCATTCGCGTCGAAGTGGTCGCCCGGCGCACGGAGGAGGAAGCCTGGCGCGAGATCGAACTGGGCTTCGCCAACGTGAAGGCGCAAAGCCGTGACAGCTTCGGCGGTCAGCGCGGGGATTCCGTGGGCGTACAGCGTCTGTCCGGGCTGGGCGTGGCGGATGCGCGCGACTACCGCGACCTCATCGTTTCGCCGAATGTGTGGGGCGGGTTCAGCCTGCTGCGCCCCGGCCCGGCGCTGGGCATCGTCGGCAGCTACGAGAACGTCGCGGCGCGGCTTGACGAGCTGATCGGTCTGGGCGCGGATTCGTTCATCCTCGCCGCCACGCCGCATCTGGAAGAAGCGTACCGTGTGGGCGAGGAAGTGCTGCCCTTGCTGGGACACCAGGCTGTGCAGCGGCTGGAGGCGGCCGAGTAAGCAGCCGTCGCCCCGGATCAATCAAGCGGACAAAAGAAAACCCGGCGAGACCATCTGGTCCCGCCGGGTTTTTCCTTGGCTGACGCCGATCGCGGCTATTCCGGTTCGGTCCACCAGCCTTCGAGCTTCAGGTCGCGGATCGACTGGTCCACGTATTTGCGATCGGTAAGTTTGGAGACGTCCACCTTGGTCCGCGTCAGCCCGGTGCGCGAGGCATAGTCCGAGACGAAGTCGAAGTGGTCCTGCAACGCCGCATTGAGCAGCGGCGAATAGCGTTGCCGCCAGGGCAGCGGGTTGTTCTCGGCGTCCTTGATTACCGCGTCCAGCGGCGTTCCGCCCAACGTGCCCCACGACAGCACGGTATCGCGGTTCTTCTCGTCGCTCGACCAGCGGGCCTGCCGCACGAAAGCGGTCACCACGGTCTGCACCACGTCGGGATGCGCGTCTAGGAACGCCTTGCGCACGAACGTCCCGGCCATCATCTTCCAGCTTTCCGGCGCATCGCGGGTGGACCACAGGATGCGGGCAAGGCCCTTTTCCTGCAGCACGTAGGCTTCGGCCTGGATCAGCACGATCGCGTCAACCTTGCCGCTGGTGAGCGCGGCCTGCCCGGCGACGGCGTTGACGTTGATGATCTTGAAGTCATCGAGCGTCATGCCTTGCGACTGTACGTAGCGCGCGAAGCCGGCCTCCCACGGGCGCCCGCGGTGAAGCGCCACGCGCTTGCCCTTGAGGTCGCGCAGCGTGCGCGCGGTGGAATCCTTGCCGACCGCGAGGTAGATGTTGGAGCCGGCCCGGCTTGGCACCACCAGTCTCAGGTCCACGCCGCCAGCCATCGCGATGACCGAGGGCAGGTCGCCGTAAGCCGCCATGTCGATGGTCTTGGCCGCGAAGCCTTCGTTGACGACCGGGCCGCCGACGGAAGCGGGGACCGGCACCCAGCGGGCCTTCCAGCCCTTTTTCGCCAGTTCGGCGTCGAGCCAGCCGTCCTGCTGGATCTGGTTGAGGCCGCCGATGAATTCGTTCTTGCCGTCCTTGGGCGAGACGATGCCGGCAATGTCGACCACCTTCTCGTCCGGTTCCGCGCCGCCCGAGGAGCACGCCGCGAGTGTGAACAGGGGCAGCAGCAGGGCCAGGAACTTGTGGCGTCTTGTCATGGTGGGCTCCGATGGGCGGGTTGGAGGCGGTTGGGTTTGGGGTTTGGGCTGGGCTTCGACAGGCTCAGCCTGAGCGGGGTTGCGGGATCGGTCTGCTTCGGACCGCGCGCCGCTTTGCCAAATCCCGCTCAGGCTGAGCTTGTCGAAGCCCCATCAGCCACGAGGGCGTCCGGGGAAATTGACCAGCGTGCCGTCGTCGCCGCGCGGCTCGCGCGTGAGTTCGGCGAGGATTTCGTCCTTGAGGCGGTGCAGCAGCGGCGAGGCGCGGTCGCGCGGATGAGGCAGGTCCACGTCGACGATCCGGGCGATGCGGCCCGGACGCGGCGACATCACGACCACGCGGTCGCCCAGGAACAGCGCCTCGTCGACATCGTGGGTGACCATGATCATGGTCGTGCCCGCCTCCATCCAGATGCGCTGGAGTTCGGCCTGCACCTTGACGCGGGTGAGCGCGTCCAGCGCGCCGAGCGGTTCGTCCAGCGCCAGCACCTTGGGTTCGTTGGCCAGCGCGCGGGCGATCGCGGCACGCTGCGCCATGCCGCCCGAAAGCTGGTGCGGATAGGCATCGCCGAAGTCCGAAAGGCCGACCAGCGCAAGGTGTTCGGCGATCACCTTCTCGCGCCGGTCGCGCGGCAGTTTCTGGTTGAGCAGCGCCACCTCGACGTTCTTCGCCACGGTCATCCACGGGAACAACCGGTGATCCTGGAACACCAGTCCGCGTTCCAGGCCAGTGCCGGCGACGCGGGTATCGTCGAGCCGAATCTCGCCGTCGTAATCGGTGTCGAGCCCCACGATCAGGCGCAGCAAGGTGGACTTGCCGCAGCCGGAAGGTCCGACGATGCTGACGAATTCGCCGGGCCGGATCGACAGGTTGATATCGTCCAGCACGGTCATCGCCTTGCCCGCCATGGCGTAGCGCTTGGACAGGCCGGAGATGCGCACGGCGCCGGTGCTGGCGGGGGCCTTGGCCGAAGCGGGGCCGCGAAGGGTTCGGTGGTCGGTCATGAGCGTATCCCTACTTTCCCGCAGCCGGCAGCCAGTGCAGCAGCCGGATGCGCAGCAGCGCGAAGAGTTGATTGAGCGCGAAACCCATCACGCCGACGCAGGCGACGCAGACGAGCACCACGTCGGTGCGGGCGGCGACCTGCGCCGCCATCATCTCGGTGCCCAGCCCGGCGCTGGCGCTGAACAGCAGCTCGACGCCGATCGTGGCAATCCAGGCGAAGGCGAGCGCCTGCGAGACGCCGGTGAAGATCAGCGGCAATGCGCTGGGCCAGGCGATCAGGCGAAGCGATTGCAGGCGGGTGAAGCCGTAGAGCCGGCCGACTTCGGCGTAGCGTTCCTCGATCGCCTGCATGCCCTTCTGGGTGTTGAGCACGGTGGGATAGAAGGCCGAAAGCGAGACAAGCAGCAGCTTGGCGCCGTCGCCGTTGCCGAACCACAGCGCCACCAGCGGCAGCCAGCCCAGGATCGGCACCTGCCGCATGGTGGTGATGAGCGGCGACGCGGTGCGGTCGAGCACGCGCGAAAGGCCCGTGGCCACTCCGGCGACGATGCCAATGGAGCCGCCTATCAGCAGCGCGGTGAGGGCGCGTTGCAGGCTGGCTCCGGCGTGGAGGGCCAGGCGGCCATCGGCGATCATTTCGGCGAAGCTGCGGGCGATCTGGCCCAGCGGGGCGAAGGCATAGGCATGGCCCGAACCCTGGCGCGATTCCCATTCCCACCAGCCCAGCACCAGCGCGGGAAACGCCAGCGCGAGCGCGAACGATGCGAAACGCCGGTTCATGCAGTCCTCCAGCGGCCAAGGTGGCGTTCGATGCGGACCATCGAATTGTCGAGAAGAAAGCCGACCAGCCCGGTCACGAAGACGCCCGCCAAGACCACGTCGATCTGGAACAGCTGGCGGCCCATCTCCATCATCTGGCCAAGGCCGCTGTCGGCTGCGAGCAGTTCGGCGGCGACCAGCGACAGCCACCCGCGCGTCAGGCCAAGGCGCAGCCCGGTCAGCACCTGCGGCACGGTGGCGGGCAGGATCAGTCGCACCAGAAACGGCGCCAGCGGCATCCGGTAAAGCCGCGCGACTTCGCGGTGGCTTTCGGGGATGTCGCGCACCGCATCATGCGTGGCGAGGGCGGAGGGAAAGAAGCTGGCCATCGCGACGATGACGATCTTGAAGCTGTCCTCCACGTCGAAGAACAGGATCAGCAGCGGGATGAAGGCGATCACCGGCACTTGGCGCACGCACGTGAACGTGGGCCACAGCAGGCGGTGCACATTGCGCGACAACGCCATTGCCGCGCCGGTGGCGACACCGATGACGCTGCCTATGCAAAAGCCGCTGGCGAGCCGGTAGAGGCTGGCGGAAAGGTGGCGCTCCAGTTCGCCGTCCGATGCAAGCGCCAGCAGCGTGGCGCCGATCTGTTCGAGCGGCACCAGAACCTGCCGGGGCCAGATTCCGCTCAGCGCGGCAATCTCCCACAGCAGCAGGATGCCCGCGATCGGTGCAATCCTGATCGCCGCGAAGGTCAGGCGGGATCGCGCCGATCCATGGCTTGGCATTGGCATTGCGGAATGACTCCCTGCGCTGTCGCAGTCCTGCCGACTATTTCAGCAAGGTCCGTGCCAGTCGGCTGTCAGGGCGGGGATCGTGCGTCCGGGGCGTTCCGGCTGTCTAAATCTGCACAGTGGCTGCAGCGATACGGCCAGGCGGTGCATCAGCCGCAGTCAGCGCACCGATTGCGCGGATCGGAGCAGCGGGAAGTTGGATTCGCCGTAGCGGGTTGCCGTGCGATGGCATCGAGTTATTGAATAATCAGGATAATACCAAAAAGCGCGATAACGGCACGCTTGTTGCTTTTCAGGGCTGTTCCTGGACACAGCGAAAGGCCTCCCATGATGTCAGTGCGCGATACTCAAGTTCCGCCGGTGCGGCGCAACCCCTCGGTTCGCACCGTTGCTCTGCTGGCGCTCCTTGCAGTGTTGGTTTTCGTGACGCTGAGTCTGCCCGGGCCGGCGATGGCCCAGCGTGCGCCGCAGCCCGATCCCGAGCAGGGCGATGGCCGCGTGTCCGCGTTCTACGACTGGGTGAAGGCGATCCCGGCCAAACCGGGCAAGCTCCTGCGCAGCGAGCCGCTGCCCGAGACGGTCGGCCTGTCGAACGCTGCCCGCCAGTCGCGCATCCTCTACACCTCGACCAGCGGGTTCGACAGCAAGACGCCGATCGTCGTTTCGGGCGCCCTGTTCGTGCCGAAGGGCACGCCGCCCAAGGGTGGGTGGCCGGTGATCGCCTGGGCGCATGGCACGGTCGGCCTTGCCGATATCTGCGCGCCGTCCTGGGCAGGGCGGTCCTACCGGGACACGGTCTACCTCAACCGCTGGCTGGCCGAGGGGTATGCCGTGGTCGCCACCGATTATCAGGGATTGGGCGTCGCCGGGCCGCATCCGCTCATCAACATCCCGGCGATCTCCTATGGCGTGCTCGATTCCATCCGCGCGGTGGTGAACGGCGGGCTGGGCATCGCCAACAACGCAGTGATCGTCGGCCAGTCGCAGGGCGGCGCGGCCGCTTTCGGCGCGGCGTCCTATGCGCCCACTTACGCGCCCGACATCGCGCTCAAGGGCGCGGTCGGCACCGGGGTGATCTACAATCGTTCGCCCGAATTGCCGACGCTGCCGCCGCCGCCGGTGAAGCCCAACCCCAATGTGTTCGACGAGGCGATCGTCTACAGCTTGTTCGGCTTCGTGGTCGCGCAGCAGTTCGATCCCACCCTGCAATTCGCGGACGTGTTCACCGAAAAGGGCGCCGTACTGGCGAAGCAGGCCCGCACGGCGTGCCTGTTCGGGGTCGAGGCGGATGCCGCCTTCGGCCAGTTCACCCGCGCCGAGACGTTCCTTGCCAAGCCGGGTGAACGCTACGCGCGCTTCCTCGAAACGGCGGACGAGCGGGCCGCGCGTTATGGCCGCTATCCCACGCTGAAGCTGCCGGTCCCGATCTTCATCGGCACGGGCGCATCGGACCTGACGCCGTCCGCGCTCAACCAGTTGACCCTGATGAAGGACGCCTGCGCCGCCGGATCGGTGGTGGAAGGCCACGTCTACGCAGGGCTGGGCCATAGCGCGACGGTCAACGCCTCGCTTCGCGATTCGATACCGTTCGTGAAGAAAGCCTTTGCCGGAGAACAGATCACCCCGGTGTGCGAGCCGCACCTGCAATGAAATCCGCGCATCGGTGCGCGCAGGCTCTGCTGCGAAAGCACCAGCTTGCGCCTGCCGGTGCGCGGCGTTTCCACCAAAACCGGCTTTGCGGATAGCCCGAGCCGCGCGCCACGCGGCCTTGCCACCAACTGGCACCCTTGTTGCTTCACGGACCACATCGGCCATGCGCCACAAGCAAGGAGTGATCGATGCCAGTTGAATTCGTCGGCGGCCTGTTCCCCCGCAACCAGCTCAACCCCTTCGGCGCCTATGGGCAGGCCCCGGATCTCAACTACCTGCGCGATCTTGCCCGCGCCCATGAACATGCCGGGTTCGACCGGGTGCTCATCGCCAACGGCGGCGCGGACCCGATCTTCCTTGCCGCCCATGTCGCCAGCCAGACCGAACAGCTTGGCTTCATGATCGCGCACCGTCCCGGCCTGATCGCGCCGACCATCGCCGCGCGCTCGTTCGCCACGCTCGACCACACGACCGGCGGCCGGGTGCGCCTCCACGCCATCACCGGCTTCGCGGCCGAGCCGGAGCATGGCGAGACGCTGATCGACAAGAACGAGCGGTACGCCCGCGCCGATGAATACCTCGAAATCGTCCGCCGCTCATGGACCTCGGCCGAGCCTTTCGATTTCAAGGGCAAGTATTACGAGGTCCAGGGCAAGTATTACGAGGTCCAGGGCGCGTTCCTGCCGACCAAGCCGCTCAGCAAGCCGCATGTGCCAGTGTCGGTCGGCGGCTCCTCGGACGCGGCCTACCATGTCGCGGTCAAGCACTCAGACCTCTATGCGCTGTGGGCCGAACCGCTGGCGGACACCGCCCAGCGCATCGCCAAGCTGCACGCCGTGGCAGCCGAATACGGGGTGGCCGCGCCGCGCGTCAGCCTGTCGGTGCGCCTCATCATCGCCGAGACCGAGGATCTGGCCTGGGCCAAGGCGCACCGTATCGTAGAACAGCTCAAGGCCAGCCGGGTGGGCGGTTCCCGGGGCAGCGACAAGGGCCAGAGCGGCGGCGGGCAGCGCCAGCTCGCCTTTGCCGAGCAGTCCGAGCGGTTCGACCGCGCGCTGTTCCTGGGCACCTCCACCGCGATCGGCGGCGGCACGGATTCGACCTCGCTGGTCGGCACTCCGGATACCGTGGTCGCCGCGCTGCTCGACTATTACGACCTTGGCGTCACGACGTTCCTCAACCGGGGCTACGATCCATATCACGATGCTGTCGAATATGGCCGCGATATCATCCCCGCCGTGCGCGAAGCGGTGCGCCGGCGTGAGGAAGCCGCGGTGCGGCTGCGCGCCTGATAACCGAAAAACCATCACGGCAGGGGGAATTACGATATGAAGACATTAGCCATGGCGCTGGCCGCCACGCTGTCTCTGGCGGCAGTCGCTGCCCAGGCGCAGGAGGCGATCCGGGTGCCGACGCCGCGCGGGCTGCCGGTCGAGGTCATCATCGACAAGCCGGCGGGGAAGGGGCCTTTCCCCGCCGTTATCCTGGGTTCGGGATCGGGCTATGATATGCGCAGGCCGATCCTCGCCAAGACGGCGCAGGCGCTCGCCGCGCAGGGGATTGCGGTCTACCGTATCGACTGGGCCTACCGCGTTGCCGGCACGCCCTTCGCGAAAGAGCCGCGCGACAAGAAGGCGCAGATCGAAGACATGCGCACGGTCCTTCGTCTCGCCCGGCAGGACCCCCAGGTCGATCCGTCCCGCATCGCGCTGGCGGGCAAGTCGCTAGGCTCGGTCGTCGCCTGGCAGCTCCTGCGCGTAACGCCGGAGGTGAAAGGCGCGATCCTGCTGACGCCGGTGTGCGATCCCAAGGAAGATGCCGAGGCACCGGCGGGTTTCTACCCCGACCTTGGCGCCGAAACGCGGCCACGGCTGTGGGTGATGGGCGATGTCGATCCGGTCTGCCCGGTGCCGGTGCTGGAACGCTACATCGCGCAAGGCGGGCGCGGCGACCGGATTGCCGTCATCAGCGGGGACCACAGCTACAAGAGCCCGCTCCATCCCGAACGGGACGAGCGGGCGCTGGACCTTGCGCTGGACCTGACCAGCGACTTCGCGCTGACCTTGCTGGCGCCCGGCCGGTAGGGCAGGTTCAGTCGGTGAGCTTGCCGTGGGAATCCGCCTCGCCCTTGCGCCAATAGCCGGCTGCCTTCGACCATTCGCGCGGGTGGCCGCGCTCGGTCAGGAGGTGGTCGCGCAGGGCGCGGGCGACGGTGGTTTCGGCGGCGATCCAGACGAAGCCCTCGCCTTCGGGCAGGGCGATGTTACGCACGACGGCGAGCAGCGCTGCCGGATCGTCCGCGCTTTCGGCCGGGCGGTGCGCCCAGATCGCGGTGTGGTTGGCGGCGGTTTCGAAGGTCTGGTGTTCCTCGGGCGAAGTGACGGCGACGACGCTGATGACCTCCACGCCTTCGGGCAGGTCCTCGATGCGGCGGCCGATGGCGGGCAGGGCGGTTTCATCGCCCACCAGCAGCCACCAGTCGAACGTGGGTGAGACGACCGCCGATCCGCGCGGGCCGCCGATCTCGATGGCATCGCCGGGCTGCGCGTCGATCGCCCAGCGGGTGGCCGGCCCCGCCTCGTGGACGGCGAAGTCCAGCGTCAGGCTGCGGGCTTCGGCGTCGTAGGCGCGCGGGGTATAGTCTCGGCGCTGTTCCTGCCCCGTATCGTCGGCGGGAAGGAACAGCTTGACGTGATCGTCGGCGCCAAGGCTGACGAAGTCGGTCAGGTCCTCGCCTTGCAGCACCACGCGGATCATCGCGGGGGTGAGGTATTCCTTGTGCGCCACGCTCAAGGTGCGGCGGCGGGTTTCGTGGCGGTGGCGGATGATTTCATGCTTCATATGGGGGGCTTTCCTTGGGCGGCGCTCAGGCCGGATCGTAGCGGCTGACTTCGATCCCGGTGCCGACCGGCAGCAGCACGCTGGTGATGCCGGGCTTGGCGCGCACGGCCTGCGAATAGGCGCGGGCGTTGTCGCCGCCGGGGCGGATCATGTTGTCTGCAACGATGATCGCGCCGGGGTTGAGCATGGGATAGAAGGCTTCGAGCGAGGGGACGTAGAGGTCCTTCCACAGGTCCAGCAGCACGAAATCGACCGGCTCGCCGAGCTGGGCGATCAGGTCCAGCGCATCGCCGACGCGGAAGTCGATGTGATCGGCCAGACCCGCTTCTTCCGCCTTGGCGCGGGCATGGGCGGCCTTGTAGTCCTGCAGTTCGAGCGTGATGACCTTGCCGCCCGATGCGCGGGCGGCTTCGGCCAGCCAGATTCCGGAATAGCCGTAGGAGGTGCCGATCTCCAGGATCGTCGGCGCTTTCAGGCTGCGGGCGAGGATGTTGATGAGGCGGCCCGTTTCAGGCCCGACCGCAAGCAGCCGCGCATCGCGGTCCTCGGGCGAGGAAGGGCGGGGCTGGGCCTGTTCGCTAGCGATCCGCTGGTGAAAACCGTCCAGCACTGCCGAGATTTTATCGTCCATGAAAGTCTCCGATGGCGCGTGATGGTTCGACCCTAGCTCCATTTAACGCCCCATCAAGATATATCTTGTAACGATTTTGTATCAGCTCTTCAGCCAGATGCGATCAAACCGCCAGGTAGGGAAGTGGGAGCGCTCGGGCTTCACCCCGCCGACGGTGGGCGCGATTGCGTCGAGGGTGTTCTGGAAGCCCCAGATCAGCAGGCCGCCGCGCTCATGCTGGATGCGCTGGGCTTCGTGGACCAGCGGGGCGCGGGCCGCGAGGTCGGGCTGGGCCAGCGCCGCGCGCACCAGTTCGTCGAAGCGCGGGTCCTTGAACTGGCTGCGGTTGGTCTGGGCGTAAGGACCGTCGTTGCCCATCGCGGCGGCGAGGAAGGGCTGGCCCAGCGTACCGCCGGTGCTTAACGCGAAGTCGTTGCGCAAGGGGCCGTTGTAGGTCGCTGCATCGACCTGCCTTACCTTCACTGTCACGCCCAGCTTTGCCGCCTGCTGCGCCAGTACCAGCGCGGCGCTGGTGCCGCCGGCATCGGCGGTGAGTTCCACGGTGAGCCCTTGCGCGCCCGCCGCGCGCAGCAGATGGCGCGCCTCGTCCGGGTCGTGGCGGCGCTGGGGGATGGACTTGTCGAACGCGGGATCGTGCGGGGCGTAAAGGTCGTTGGCGATCCGGCCCTGTCCGCCCAGCACGCGCTGGACGAGATCGTCGCGGTCGGCGAGGAGGCGGAAGGCCTGGCGCACCCGCACGTCGTCGAACGGCGGCTTGCTGACGTTGAGGTTGAAACCGCGCCACCAGTTGGTCTGCGAGGTGACCAGCCGCGCGCGCGGGTTTCCCTGCGCGAGCGGGGCCTGTTCGGGGGCGATGGCGTGGGCCATGTCGATCTGGCCGCTCTGCAGTGCCTCGAAGCGGGAGACCTGATCCTTGAAGTCGATGATCTCCAGTTCGTCGGGCCAGGGACCGTCGCGGAAATAGTTCTCGAAGCGCGTGAACAGCGAGCGGCGGCCGGGCTGGAAATCCTTGAGGCGGTAAGGCCCGGCACCGACCGGGTTGGTGACGGGGTGATAGTCGATCGGCACGATGCCGCCGAAGTTCACCCAGGTATCGGGCAGCGGCAGGAAGCCGATGCCGTCGCGGATCGGGATGCGCACGGTGCGATCATCGAGCTTCTGCACCCGGTCGCGGTCGACCAGCGCCACAGACGCGCCGTTAGGCGAGGCGAGCTTGGGATCGGTGAGGCGCCGTACCGAATGGACCACATCGTCCGCCGTGATCGTGCGGCCATTGTGGAACTCCAACCCTTGCCGCAGCCGGATCGTCCAGGCCGAGGCATTGGCATTGGGCTCGGCGAATTCGGCCAGGGCGAGCTGGGGAAACATGTCGTCGCTCCACTCCCACAGCTTCGCATAGAGCGCGAAGCCGCGGATGGTGCTCGACATGCCCGAGGGCTTGTGCGCGTCCAGGTTGCCGGCGGCGGCTTCCCCGATCACGCCCAGCCGCAAGCGGCCGCCGCGCCGGGGTTTGCCATCCCCGGCATCCGCGGCGGCATCGGGGCGGGAGCAGCCGGACAGGCCGCCCCCGAGCATGACCCCCGCGCCGGCCGCTGCGGCAAGGCCCAGGAAATCGCGGCGCGGGAAGATCAGGCTCATGGGTTTCGCCTCGCTTAGAAGTTGTAGCCGAACTGCGCCACGATCGACCGGCCGCGCGTGGGCTGGAGGAAGGTGTTGGTCGACCCGGTGAGGCCGCTGACGAAGTTGCGCTGGTCGGTAAGGTTCTGCACCTGGATTTGCGCATTCCAGCGCGGCTGGCGATAGAACAGGCCAAGGTCGAGGTTGTAGCTGGTGGGAATGCGCACCGTCTCGCTGAGGTTGAGATACCAGGGGCTGGTCAGCCAGCCCGACAGTTCCGCGCCGAATCCCGAGGGGTGGCGCCAGTCGAGATAGCCGCTCAGGTTGTATTTGGGGATCTGCACCGCATCGAACCGGCCCGCCGGGAGCTGATTGAGCACGTTGCTGTCGCTGAACACCGTCCCGTTATCCGGCACGAAGCCGCGCGGCGCGAAGCCGGCCTGCGAAGTATATTCGTTGTAGGCGGACAGGTAGTTGAAGTTCAGCCCCGTGCGCCAGGCTTCATTGGGCTGGTAGCGCAAGGTGGTTTCGATGCCCTCCACCTTGAGACGGGCGATGTTGTTGAACTGGTCCGGGCTGGTATCGCGCGCCTGCTTGAAACCTGCCAAGGTGAGGAACAGCTTGCCGGCGATCGGTTCGGCCTTGATCCCCACTTCGTACAGTTCGCTCAGGCTTTTGAACTGCAGCGGGTTGAGCAGGTTGGCGCCCGCGCCGCTGCCCCAGCTCAGGCCACTGGCGAAGCCGCCGGTATTGATCGCGATCGAACGGTCATACGTGAAGTAGATCGTCGAGTTTTCAGTGGGCTTCACGTAAGGGCTGGCCTGAACCGAATAGAGCTTGAAGTCGCCGTCGTCCTTGCGCTCGCTGGCGCCGGCCAGCGGGAAGGGGTTCTTAATAGAGGCGTCCACCCAACTGCGGCTGCCACCCACGTTGAGACCGGCGAAATCACCGATCTTGAGGTTGTGCTGGGTGAAGGCGGTGATCGTCGTCCACGCCGACTGCGCGGTGTAGGACGCCACCGATTCCGCGTAGAGCCCGTTGCCCGCGTAATACATCGGCGGCAGGTTGAGCCATCCGAAGTAGTTCGAGAACTGCGGCGTGCCGGCGGTGCCGATCCACGCGGCATTGCCGCCGTTGGGATTGCTGGTGGTGATGCCCAGCAGGTCTCCGGGGTTCTTGGTCGAAGGGTCGAGCGTCAGGTCGTAGGCGTTGATTACGCCGAAGCTGTTGTTCGCGGCGATCGAGCGGTTGGTTTCGCGCCGGTAGATCACGCCGGTGTTGCTGTCGTCGACGATGCCGCCGCCGAATTCGAAGCTGTGGCGCAGCTCGAAACGGTTGTCGAAGATGCGGTCGCGCGACTGTACCTGGAACGCACCGGTGGCGTCGGTGGTGTCGCTCGAGCGTTCGTAGAATGTGCTGTTGACGATGCTGGTATGCTCGCCGATGTCCCAGTTCAGCTTGAGCTGCGCGGTGAAGCGCTTGGCGGTGTTCTGGTCTTCGGCGCGCTGCGAACGCTGACGCGAAAGCTTGACCGCCTCGTTGCCCGCCAGGGTCGGATCGTAAACCCACCCGCGCACGGTGCCGGGGCTGGCCTGTGTGTTGGGCGAGGCGGTCTGGAGGGAACCGGGCACGACCATACTGTCCCGCCGCGTTGCGGGCGCGCCTGACCCATCCGGTCGTCGCCGAATTGGCATCGCCCGATGCGAACACCGGCGACCAGTAGGCCGAACCGTTCTGGATGATCGGGGTGGAGCGACCGGCGTAGTAAAGGCCGTCGTCCACCAGCGACTGCGAGGCGCGATTCCAGCCGTGCGTCACGTTCCAGTCGTAGTAGTTGTCGTAGGAGGCGTTGAGGTCTGCCCGGAAGTTGCTGGCCGGCTTCCAAGCCAGTGCGCCGTAGATGGCGTAGAAGTTGTTCTTCACGTTGTCGTAGTAGTCGTCCTGCTTCTGGACGGTCACGCTGGTGCGATAGGCCAGGGTGTCACTGATCGGGGCAGTATCGTCGGCGCTGATGGTGAAGCCGAACTTCGACTTGCCATCGGGGATGATGGCGCCGATGCGCGTCGTGATGCTGGAACGGCGCTGGTCGAAATCCGGCTTCTTGGTCAGGTAGTTGATGTAGCCGCCGCTGCCGGTCACCGATCCGAAGATCACCGAGGACGGGCCGGCGACGATGTCCGCACCTTCGTAGGAATTGAAGTTGGCCGGGTGGCGCACCGAATAGCCGCGCTGGCCGTCCTGAAAGATTTCCGCCCCCTGCGCGCGCAGGGTGGGCACGATGCCCGCGTTCTGGCCGCCGCCACGGGTGATGCCCGGCGCGTACTTGGCAAGATCGTCGGAACTGGTGATGATGTCCTTGGTAAGCTGTTCGGTGTTGATCTGGGTGACCGAACGCGGTGTGTTCAGGATGCTCTCGCCGGTGCCGTAGATCGAGGTCGGCGGGCGGGTGGAGACGATCGAGGTCTGCGTGTTCAGGCGATCGCCGTTGACCGTGATCGAGCCGTTCTGCTCGTCCTCCGCCCCGGCTGCGGCCTCTTCCGCCGTTTCCGCACGGGCGACGCCGGTGAATGCCAGCGACAACGCGCTGACGGCGAGAAGGTACTTGGTGACTCGCATGGGATGCTCCTGCTTCGACCCGATGATCCGGTATCCGTGCGGGCGGAGCTGAAACCCTCATGCGGACCCCCCGCGCGGCCGCTCCACCCTTGCAGGCTGCTAAGCAAAGCGCGTGCCAGAGGGATTTATCGTTATATTTCAGGGATGTTTTGAACTCATGCTGGTGCAAAGCGCGCAGTGATGCTGCGCTTTGGCCACCATCCAGTCCTTCCCATCGCTCGGCGGCAGGGAGGATTTGGCCGGGTGAAATTGAATCAGCGACTTTGACAGCGGGCACGCAGGTATCTGTAAAATAACCATAAACGTCACTGGCCCAAGTCTTGCTTTCACCTCTCCCATGGCAGGTGCCGCGTTCGAAACGCAGCACGACAGCGAAAGGCGAGGCATATGGCAGTCAAGCTACTTTGGTATCTCACCGCGCCCGATGGCGTGGTCCCGTGGGAGGAGAACGGCCGCTGGGATACCGGCTTCGACCACCTCCAGCAGTTGGCCGCGACGATCGACAAGCTGGGCTTCTACGGCGCCCTGCTGGCGACCGGCTATGGCGGCAACGACGTGTTGACGGTGGCGGCGGCGACGCTTTCGGTGACGAAGCGCATGACGTTCCTGGGGGCGATCCATCCCGGCCTGCTATCGCCCGCGAAACTTGCGCAGATCGCGCTGACCATCAACCAGTTTTCGGGCGGGCGCCTGGCGCTCAATGCGGTGAACGGCAACGATGCGACGCAGGCCGCTTACGGCATGTACCTGCCTCATGATGAGCGCTACGAGTACAGCCTGGAATACTGGCGCGCCTTCAAGCACGCCTATTCGGGCGCGCCGGAGGGTTTCCACGGCAAGTACATCCAGCTTACCCCGCCGCCCGCGCGCGGGTATCGTCCCGCGCACGAGGATGCGGGGCGCGAGCCGGTGGCGCTGTGGGGTGCGGGCACTTCGGCGCCCGGCGTGGCCCATTCGGTGCAGCTGCTCGACACGTACCTGAGCTTTGCCGACACGCCGCCGCGGCTGGGCGACAAGTTCCGCCGGGTCGGCGCGGAAGCGGCGAAACTGGGCCGCACGCTGGATTACGGCACCCGCCTGCAGATCATCGTGCGCGAAACCGAGGAGGAGGCCTGGGACTATGCGCAGTGGCTGATCGACCAGACCTCGCTCGATTACGCGTACCAGGGCCTGAAGCGCTTCCTGCCGCCGGGCGAAACGCTGGAGACGTATCGCAGCCCCGACCCGCAGGTGAACCGCAATCTGGACACCTTGCGCAGCGGGCAGTGGCCCAAGGCCCGCGACTTCGAGATATACCCCAACATCTGGACCGGCCCGGCGCTGCACGGTTTCGGCATCCTGGGGCCGGGCGCGGGCACCACGCTGGTCGGCAGCGCCGAAAACGTCGCCGACCGCATCCGCGAGTTCGAGGCGCAGGGGGCCAAGTCGTTCATTCTTTCGGGCTGGCCGCTGATCGAGGAAGCGCACCGCGTGGCGCACCTGCTGTTCCCGCTGCTCGACCTCGACCATGGTTTCGAGGTGCCTTTGCTCAATGCCCGCCGCACCCGGCCGCTCCTGTCGGTCGCCTGAGGAGACTTGCGAATGACTACTACCCTTGCAGCGGGCGCGCTCGACCAGATATTCGGCGGCGCGCGCAGCAATCACCGCTTCGACGACCGCGCCATCGGCGATGACACCCTGCGCCAACTGTACGAACTGACCAAGCTCGCGCCCACGGGTTTCAACGCGCAGCCGGCGCGCTACGTGTTCGTGCGCAGCGCGGAGGCGAAGGCGCGGCTGGCGCCAGTGCTGTCGAGCAGCAACCGCGACAAGACGCTGGCCGCGCCGCTCAACGCCATCGTCGCCTGGGACAGCCGCTTTTTCGAGCACCTGCCGCAGCTGCTGCCGGGGCGCGACGTGGCCGCCTACTTCGTGGAGGAGGAGCCGATCCGCTCGGCAGGCGTGTTCAATGCGGCGCTGCAGGCCGCGTTCCTGATCGTGGCGGCGCGCTCGCTGGGATTGGACGCAGGGCCGATGACCGGCTTCAATGCCGCTGCGCTGGACCGCGAGTTCTTCCCTGACGGCCGCCTGCGTTCGCTGCTGGTGCTGAACCTGGGCTACGGTGACCGCAGCGAAATCCGCGAGCGCGGGCCGCGCCTGGCATTCGAGGATGCGGTGAGGGTTCTGTAGCGATCTGGCAGGAAGGGCCGCCGGTCGCACGCGGCGGCCCTTCCTGCCGGCACCGGCCGTTGCCCCCTCAGGCCGGTGCAAACTCCCGCGTGAACGAGCGACCCTTTTCCAGCAGCCCGGTGCGCTGCCACTGCAGGTCGAGCGCGCCTTCGGTGTAGACCTGCGCCCCGCCGATCTGCGCGGCGATGGCCTGGAGGCGGGCGGATTCCTCGATCAGCAGGATGAGCTGTGCCGTCTCGACGATGCCCTTGCCCCAGAAATTGGCGCCGCCGTTGCTCTCCAGCAGGCCGGGCGGCGGGGCGAGATCGGGAAAGGCGTCGAGCCGGGCGCGGATCGTCTCCAGCACACCGATACGGCGTTCGAGATGGTTGGGGATCTCCCGCGCCAGAAGGTGCCGCTGCGCCGCGACGTAGAGGATCGGGAACGGCTTGTGCGCCAGAGACCAGGCCGCCAGGTGCGGCGTATGGGCATGGATCAGCGTATCCGCCGCCAGCCGCTCCTCGTTCAGCACCGATTCCGGGTGGTCCGAGAAGCGCGAGGCGGTGACCTTCACCTCCTTGTCGCGCGACCATGGCGAGGGGAAGCGCACCGAAAGCAGCACGTCGCGCCCCGGCACGCGGTGGGCGATGTTGAAGATCAGGCTGGCGGTCAACGTCCCGCTTTCCTTCAGGAACGTGAAGGCGTGGGTCGCATCGTCCCTGGCCTTGGCGATGGTGTCAGCCAGTTCGAGGTCGATCGTAACGGTCATCATGCGCCTCCTTATTCGGCTGCGATCGGGTTTTGGGCCCGCGTTTCGGCGGCAATTAGCGCCTCGGCTTCTTCCAGTGGGCCGCGCTCGATCCAGTCTGCGACGTCGAAATCCGCTTCGAGGAAACCCCAGGCGAACAGGAAGTCCTTCTGCGCCGAAAGCCCGGCAATGTACTCGGCGGTCAGCTTCGGGCGCAGGCTGGTGGCATAGTGCGGGAAAGTGGCGGCGATGGTCTCGCGGTCGGATCGGCCATCTTCGCGCGTCAGGGCGTCGAGCGCGCCGTCGGGGTTGGCCTCGGACCATTGCGCCGCGCGCAGCAGCGCCGCGATATAGCGCACCACCAGATCACGGTGCTCAGCCAGGAAGCTGCGGTGGACGGTGAGCGGGCGCGGGGTGCCGTTGTTGATGCGGTGCAGGGCATTGGGTTCGTCGGTCAGGCGCACGAGTTCGCGCAAGGCGTTCCCGTGTTCGCGAAACAGGCGCAGGCCTGAAGACTGGCGCAGGAACACCGCATCGACGCGGCCGTCGAACAGCGCCGCCAGTTCCGCCGCGCCCGAGGCGACGCCTTGGCCGCGTTCGACCGGCACGTCGACGAACGTCACGTCCGCGCGCGCCAGCCCGGCGATATCCAGCCCGTTGGCAAGCCCGTGGAAATTGGCGCCGCGCTGGAAATCGATCGAGATCCCCTCGTAAAGCGGCACCGCCAGACGCTTTCCGGCAAGATCCTCGAGCGAGCGGATATCGCTGTCCGCGCGCGTCACGATCGACTGGAATTCATCCACCCAGCTGATCGCCAGCACCGCCGTATCGGCGCCCCTGGCGCGCGCCCAGATCGGCGGGATGTTGCCGCCTTCGCGGAACATCGAGGGGATCGAATGGTCGAAATGGCTTTCGCGCACGGCGGCATCGCTTGATTCCTGCAGCGAGCGCAGGACCGCGCCGCCGTCGGCGAATTCGTCCTGCAGGAAGTTCTGCTGGATCGCGATGGTGGACGCGGTGGCACCGCCGCAGCGCGTGAACAGGATCTCGGTATCGCTCATGCTCATATCCTCTGCTTGCTTGGTGGTTGGTGTGAAATCAGGCGCGGCGCCACAGCGCGTCGGTGCGCCAGGCGGAAAAGGCGGTGCGGTCCGGCGTGACGCCGCCGATATTGCGCGACACCGCTTCCTGGTTGTTGGAGAAGCCCCAGATCAGCAGGCCGCCCCGGTCGTGCTGGATGCGCTGCGCCGCGCCGACCAGGCCCTTGCGCTTTTCCACGTCGGGCTGCGCGGCGGCCTCGGTGACGAGGCGGGTGAACTCGGCGTCCTGGAAATGGGTCTTGTTGCCCGCCGAGCGCGGCCCGTCATGCTGTTGCAGGGTAAGCAGGAACGGGCGCGATACGCCGACGATGGTGCTGAAGGTCCAGTTGTTCTTGTCAGGCCCCGCGAAGATGGAATCGTCGACCAGCTTGATCTTCACCTCGACGCCGGCCTCGCGTGCCTGCTGGGCGAAGACGATGCCGGCGTTGCCGCCAGCGCCCGCCGTCGTCACCAGCTCCACCGTCAGTCCGCCGCCGTGGCCTGCCGAGCGCAGCAGGCTGCGGGCCTCGGCCAGATCGCGGGTGCGCTGGGGAATGGTGCGGTCGAACGTCGGATCGCTGGGCGCGTAGAGGTCGTTGGCGACGCGGCCCTGGCCGTGCAGCACGCGCTTCACCAGTTCGGGGCGGTCGGCGATGAGGCGGAACGCCTTTGCCACGCGCGGGTCGTTGAACGGCGCCTTGGACAGGTTCATCGCGAAGCCGTGCCAGGCGTCGGTCTGGGACGAGACGACCTCGAACTGGTCCGAAGACTTGAAGAAGGCGAGCTGTTCGAACGCGATGGTGGGCGCAACATCGACCTGGCCGGTCTGCATCGCCTGCAGGCGCGAGATCGGGTCCTTGAAGTCGATGATCTCGACTTCGTCTAGGTAGGGCTGGCCGGGCTTGTAGTAGTTCTCGAACTTCGAAAAAGTCGAGCGCTGGCCGGGCGTGAAGTTCTTGAGGCGATAGGGCCCGGCGCCCACCGGATTGGTGACGGGATCGTAATCGGTCGGCACGATGCCGCCCCAGCTCATCCACAATTCCGGCAGGGCGGCAAGGCCGTGACCCTGCTCGAAGGGGATCGTGACGGTGAGCGGATCGAGCGCCTTGATCCCGTCGCGCTGGAGCGAGGGCAGGTACGAGCCATAGGGCGATGCCAGTGCGGGATCGGTCAGGCGGCGCAGCGAGTAGATGACATCCTCTGCCCGGATCGACTTGCCGTGGTGGAATTCCAGCCCTTTCCTGAGCCGGATCGTCCATTTCGTGGCGTCGTCGTTCACTTCGGTGAATTCGGCGAGGGCAAGGCCGGGATGGGCCTCGCGATCCCATTCCCACAGCTTGGCGTAAAGCGCCCAGCCACGGAACGAGCCGGTGCCCAGCGGCTTGTGGGCATCGAGATTGCCGGTCTGCGCGCCGGCGATGATGGCGATGCGCGCCTTGCCGCCTGCGCGCGGCGGGCCATTCGCAGCCGCCGCGCCGGGCTTGTCCTTGCCACATGCCGAAAGCAGGCCGGTGCCAAGGGCAAGGCCACCGGAAAGCAGCGCCCCCTTCGTCAGAAATGATCGGCGCGACTGGTCTTCGGACACGAACGGGTCTCCTTGCATGGCAATGCGAGGAGTGGAGCAAGGCGCGTGCCAAGCGTGGATTCGTGCGCCTCAGGCAAGCGGGAGGGAACGGTTGGGTGCGGTTCCCGCGCCTTTCTCGGCGCGGTGTGGTGGGTTTGGCGCATGCCTTTGCGCCGTTTTCCTACATCGAGCCAGCCTGCTACGTTCGCGCAGGTTCTTTCACATCGTCGAAAATTCCTCCCTATCGCGGCCAGGTACAGTCCTCCTGCGCACGTATTTCATCAACTAAACTGCACTTGCCCGCCGCCAGCAGAGCGCGAGACGATTAAATTTCCGCAAAGTACGGCGCTCGTCTCGGTGCCGGGTATTGCGCAAGACCGTTGTTGATTTCTCCACAATCGCCCCGTTTTCCACGCCCTGTCGCCGCTCATTCTCCCCACTGGCACGGTTACTGCTTTGCATGGCTTCACACTTGTGGAGCGCTGCCATGACCATCGAATTTTTTGCCCGCCTGCCCCTGCACGGCGAGACCCAGTACATCCCCGGAGACAACCGCAATCGCGGTGACTGGAACCGCCAGCCGCATGCCAGCACCGGCGCCGTCTCGTCCGGGGACGATGGCGACTTCGCCTATATCGATTACCTTTCGCAGGTCGCCCGGGCAGCCGAGATCAATGGCTTCGCCGGCGCGCTGCTGGTCAACGCGCCGTTCGGCGATGAACCATGGATCGTCTCCGCCGCGCTGGCCCGTGAAACGAAGAAGCTGCGCTTTGTCGATGCCTTTCACCCCGGCCACTTCAGCCCCTGGCAGGCGGCGCAGATGGCGGCCAGCTTCCAGCGCCTCAGCGGCGGGCGGCTGGTGTGGAACGTGATCCAGGGCGGGTCGGACGGGCTTCTGCGCGCCAACGGCGAACCCCTGCCGCACGACGAGCGCTATGCCCGCGCCATCGAATTTCTCGATCTTGTCAAAGGCTTCTGGGCCAACGAGAGCTTCCATTACAAGGGTAAGTACTACGAGGCGAACGGCGGCGGCCTGCGCGGTCCGCTGGCGCGCGCGCCGATTCCGGTGATCTGCTCGGCCGGCACTTCCGACGGCGCCAAGGAACTCGCCGCCAAGCATTCGGACTATTACCTCGTGCTGGCGGAATCGCCCGAGCACGTCGCCCGCAACATCGCCGACGTGAAGGAGCGCGCCGCGAAATACGGCCGCGCCGACCAGATCCGCTTCGGCGTCTCGGTCGATGCGATCGCCCGCGAGACCGATGAGCTTGCCTATGCCGAGGCCAAGCGCTTCTTCGACGAAGGCGTGCGGGCCGGTACGGTAAAGGCGGCGGCCGAACGCTCGGAACATATGTCCGACACCAATCGCCAACGCTTCGAGCGCTACAACGGGCGCGAGGTCAATGATTTCGACGACCTGTTCGTGGAACCGCACCTGTGGGGCGGCTTCGGTTATATCGGCATCCCGCCGGGCTTCGCCTTCGTGGGCAGTTACGAAAACGTCGCTACCAAGGTACGCCAGTTCGCCGATCTCGGCATTTCCTGGTTCTTCCTCAACGGCTATCCGCATCTGGAGGAAATCTACCGGCTGGGCGAACACGTCCTGCCGCGTTTCCGGGCGCCGCGGCTGGCGGCGGTGGAGCAGGACCAGGCGGTGCCGCTGGTCTCGGGCGGCGGCATCGCTGCGCGTGGTAACGGGTGATGGAGAACCTTACCAGGCGCGGCCTGATCGGCGGCGCGACAGGCGCGGCCCTGCTGCTGGCCGGTTGCGGCAGCCGCAGCGAAGGGGCCAGCGAGGCGCCCAGGGAGCCCCGGCGCGGCGGCAAGCTGCGGCTCGGCATCATCGATGGCGAGCGTTCGGGCAACCTCGATGCGCACAAGCCGCTCGGCATCGGCAGCACGATCCGGGGCTTCGCCATGTACGACAAGCTGTGGGAGTGGGATGACAACATGCTTCCCAAGCTGGCGCTGGCGGAATCGGTGGAGCCGGGCGCCAATGCAAGCGCCTGGGATATCCGGCTCAAGCCGGGCCTGGAATTCCACAACGGCAAGTCGATCACTGCCGACGATGTGCTGTTCTCGATCCGGCGCATCACCGATCCGAAGCTGGCCTCGCCTTACGGCGCGCTGGTTTCGCCGGTGGACCGCGACGGCGTGCGCAAGCTCGACGAGCGCACCGTGCGTATCCCGATCCGCGAAGGCCAGGGCTTCGTCGCACTGCCCGAAACCTGGACCAACTTCGGCGGCATCGTGCCGGTGGACTACGATCCGGTGACCAACCCGGTCGGCGCCGGCCCGTTCAGGATCGACAAGTTCCAGCCCGGCCAGCGCGCCACGTTCAAGCGGTTCGACAACTACTACAAACCCGGCCGCCCCTATCCCGATGAACTGGAGATCATCGAGTTCAAGGACCAGACCGCGCGCATCGGCGCATTGCTGGCAGGCCAGATCGACCTCGCCAACGCGATTCTGCCCGAACAGGCGGGGCTGATCCGCCGCGATGCCCGCGCGCGCATCCTCACCTCGCCGACCAACGGCTGGCAGTCATTCGACATGAACACGGCCCAAGGTCCCTTCGCCGACGTGCGGGTGCGCGAGGCGTTCCGCCTGTTGGTCGATCGCGAGGAACTTGTGCGCCGCGCACTGCAGGGGGAAGGGCGCATCGCCAACGACCTCTACGCGCCGCAGGACCCGACGTTCGACAAGGCCATCGCCCAGCGCCGGCAAGACCTTGACCAGGCACGCAGCCTGTTGAAGCAGACCGGGCACGAGGGGCTGCGCACCGAACTGGTGGTCGGCCCCGCCAACGTCGCGGCGGCATTGGTGCTGAGCGAGCAGGCCAAACGCGTGGGCGTGGACCTGCGGCTGCGGCAAGTGGACGCGGCCACGTTCGCTGGCCCGGGAAAGCGCGACTGGGAGATCAGCACCGGCGGCACATTAGGCGTTCCGTGGCTTTCCACCGCTCTGCACATCGATGCGCCTAGCGCGGTATCGAACAAGACCAACTTTGCCGATCCGCGTTTCGCCGAACTGTTCGGGCAGGCACTGGCCCAGCCGGACCTCGCCTCCCGCTCGCAACTGGTCCACGAGATGCAGCACATCCAGCACGAACGCGGTGGGCTGCTGATCTGGGGCTTCGCCAACACGCTCGACGGCGTCGGTCCGCGCGTGGGCGGCATCGCGGCGGAGCACTCGCACTTCCCGACCTGGCGCTTCGACCGGATGTGGGTGTGAACACATCGGGACAGGACGGTGTCCGCGCGATGTTGAAATATCAGCAGCGCCCGCACCACACCTCTGCAAAGCCGCAGAATTCGGCGGTTGGCACGGGCTTTGCTGTGACAAACAGGACCACGGAGTTCCAATGACCGACAACGTCCATACCATCGGCGAGACTGCAAGGCCGGAGCGGCTCGACCATATTCTGTTCACCCGTTGCCCTGTGCCGACGGCTTCGGGCATCGCGCATTCTCTGGGCTGGCTGGGCGACGAATTCGCGCGCGATGGCCTGCGCGTCGAGGCACTGCAGGATCGACCCCGCGCGCTGCGGGAACACCATAACGAACACGACATCCCCGGCCTGTTCCGCGAAGGCGGCAATATCCCAGCGCTCGCCGCCAAGGCCAAGGGCGTGCCGACGCGCGTGGTCGGCCTGACCTGGATCGACGAATGGCAGGCGATCCTGGTGCGCCGCGAGACCGGGCCGATCGAGCCGGCGCAACTAAAGGGCCTGCGTATCGCGCTCCCGGCCTGGCGCGAATCCCGCGGCGCCAGCATCGCACGCGGGATGTCGCTCGCCGGCATCAAGGGCGCGCTCGGTATCGCCGGGCTGGCGCTGGAGGACGTGACCTTCGTTGACGTCGCGTTGGCGCCGCAGTCCGAGGATTCCAGCTTCAACCTCGCCCACATGTGGTCGGGCATCGACGCGCTCGCGGCGGGTAAGGTCGATGCGGTTTACGTCAAAGGCGCCTCGGCCGTCGAGGCTGCGAAGCGGGCGGACGTGGTTGTCGGGATCGACCTCGACTCCTACCCTAGCCGCCTGACGCGCGTGAACAACGGAACGCCGCGCCCGATCACGGTGAACCAGGACCTGCTGGACAACCACTTCGACTTCGTCGTGCGTTTCCTTGAACAGACGCTGCGCGCTGCCGACTGGGCCGCGCACAACCTGCCCGAGCTGCGCGAAATCCTCCAGCAGGAGACCCACTCCGGCGCCGCCGGTGTCGAGGCCGCCTATCGCAACAACTTCCACCGCTCGCTCCACCCCGACCTGTCCGACGAGCGCATCGCGCTGCTCAAGCGGCAGGCGGGTTTCCTGTGGCTCCACGGCTTCCTCGAACACAGCGTCGACGTCGACGGCTGGATCGACCGCCGGCCGCTGGAAGCCGCCCTTGCCGGCCGCGCTGAAAAAACGCGCGCCGCCTGATTCTTTTACGAGGAGAACGACCATGGCCACTGCAGTCCATAACACCGAGCTCAATTCCGCTGTCCTCGACTTCGCCAACGATGTCGCCCGTCAGTCGGCCGAAATCTTCCGCGCCTACCGCGAGACCGGCACGATCACCGCCAACGGCACGGTCGGCTTCATCGAGCGCGTGCCCGGCGAGGACCAGATCGTCTCGGTCAACCTGCCGCACCCGTTCGACCGCAGCATTCACAGCAATGAGCCGCTGAATTTCACCGTCACCGGCCTCGATGGCACCGCCTTCAAGGGGCGTCCCAACGGGCGCTATCTCAAGGTGTTCAACCAGAACCCTACGGTCACCTCGCTCAGCCACGTCCACTCGCCCAGCCTCGGCGCGTGGGCGCAGACGCACCGTACGCTGCCGATCAGCTACGTGCCGGTACAGCGCTTCCACCTTGCCCGCGAACTGCCGGTCTACATCGACCGCCGCCAGGACGAGGCCGAGTTCATCAACGAGAAGCTGGCGGAAAACCCCTTCACCCCCGCCATCATCGAAGCCAACGGCGGCGCGACGGTCTGGGGCTGGAAGGGCCTGCGCGACCTCGCCGAATTCATCCTGCTGCTGGAAGAGGGCGCGCAGATCCAGATCCAGGCCCAGGCGCTGGGCGGTTCGCGCACTTACGGTCCCGGGGTGCTGCGCCAGCAGTGGAAGATGTCCAAGCGCTATGACGAAGCACGCGGCCTTGGCCTGCTGCCTGTCACCGACCTCGACTGATCGCAGGAACGAAACCCATGACCCGCCCCGTGAAGCTGCTGTGGTATCTCACCGCCCCCGATGGCCCTTATCCCTGGGCCGAGGAAGGGCGCTGGCATACCGGCTTCGACCATCTCGAACAGGTGGCCAAGACCATTGACAAGCTGGGCTTCTACGGGGCGCTTCTGGGTTCCAGCGCGTTCGAGAGCTTGGCCGTGGCCGCCGCGATGATCCCGGCTACCGAGCGCATGAAGTTCCTCGTCGCGCAGCATCCCGGCGAATTGTCGCCTGCGGTGCTGGCCAAGTATGCGCAGACGTTCGATCACTTCTCGAACGGGCGGCTGCTGTTCAACGTGGTCAACGGCAACGACGCGGGCCTCGCGGCGCTTGGCGTGCATTATGAGCACGATGAGCGCTACGATTTCAGCTTCGAATATTGGGATGCCTTCCGCAAGGTCTACGGCGGGGACCGGGCTGGCTACGACGGTCAGTTCGTCAAGCTCGCCCCGCGCGGCGAGGGCGGTGCCCCGATGAGCGTATGGTCGGGCCCTTATCAGCCCACTGGCGTCCCGCTGTGGGGCGCGGGCACTTCCGGTCCGGGCGTCGCCCATTCGGTGAAGCTGCTCGACGTGTATCTCAGCTTCGCCAACACTCCGCCGCTGCTGGGCGACAAGTTCCGCCGGGTCGGCGAGGAAGCCGCGAAAATCGGCCGCACCCTGGAATACGGCACGCGCCTGCAGATCATCGTGCGCGAGACCGAGGAGGAGGCCTGGGCCTATGCCGACTGGCTGCTCGCGCGTTCCTCGGTCGAGCACGCAGAGCGGTCCATCAAAATGCGTCTACCACCCGGCGAGACGATCGAGACCTACCGCAGCCCGGACCCGCAGGTGCAGCGCAACATCGATACCGTGAAGTCCGGGCGCCTGCCCAGCGCGCGCGATCTGGAGGTCTATCCCAACGTCTGGGTCGGACCGGCCTGGTTCGGGTTCGACATCATGGGGCCCTCATCGGGCACTACGCTGGTCGGTTCGGCGAAGAATGTTGCCGCGCGTCTGCGCGAATACGCAGATCAGGGCGTGGGCGCCTTCATCCTCTCGGGTTTCCCGCTGATCGCCGAGGCACACCGCGTCGCCGAACTGCTGTTTCCGCTGCTCGACCTCGACCATGGCTTCGATGTTCCGGCCCTGCGCGTCGGTTCGGCGCGCGCCGAACCTGCGGTTCAGGCGGCGCCCGAGAAGGCGCTGGCCTGACCTGGGTGCCTCGATCCGGGGTCTGAAACGGCTCCACCCTCCCGATTTGCAGCGGCAAGGATGCAAAATGGCGACGATCTATTCCGAGCAGACCCCGCCGGCGGCCCAGGCGTCACAGACGGACGATAGGGCCGGCGAGGACACCGCGCATAGCCTGCGGCAGCATCTTGCACTGCCGACCTGGCTGCCGTGGCTGGGTGGCCGCGTGCTTTCCGGGCTTGCGACCGCTTTCGTTATCTCGGTGCTGGTCTTCGCGGCGACGCAGGCCCTGCCGTCCGATCCGGCGCGCGTTATCCTCGGTCCCGATGCCACCGAGGACAGCATCCGCATCCTTCAGCACCAGCTTGGGCTCGATCAGCCGATCCTCGTTCAGTACGCCAAATGGGCCGGGCGCGCGCTGACGGGTGAGTTCGGGGTCTCGCTCGATTCCAACGTACCCGCCGGCCAGATCGTCGCCGACCGTTTCGCCAATTCGGCAGTGTTGATGGTGGTCGTCCTCATACTGGCAGTGCCGATCGCTTTCTTCGGCGGCGTGGTGCTGGCGATCCGGCGCGACAGCCGCGTCGACAGCTGGACGATGAACGGGATCATTCTGTTCAAGGCGCTGCCCGGCTTCGTGCTCGCGATCGGGCTGATCCTGCTGCTGTCGACCACGGTGTTTCCCATACTTCCGGCCGTGTCGCTGATCGACCCGTCGACCTCGCCATTCCTGCAGCCGGTCTATCTCGTGTTGCCCGCCCTGACCCTGATCCTGACCGTCGCGCCGTTCTTGCTGCGCCTGGTCCGTTCGGCGATGATCGAGACGCTGGAGGCGGACTACGTCGCCGCCGCGAGGCTGCGCGGCATCCCGGAGCGCTGCGTCGTGTGGCATCACGCCGTACCCAACGCGCTCGTGCCGGTGATCCAGGGCATCGCGCTGATCAGCCGGATGCTGCTGGGCGGTGCGCTCATCGTCGAGGTGGTGTTCAGCTATCCCGGCATCGGCAATGCGCTCAATGCCGCGATCGAACTGCGCGACGTGCCGGTGATCCAGGCGATCACGCTGACCATGGCGGTCGGCGTCGTGCTCATCAATCTGCTTGCCGACGTGGCGACAGTGCTGGTGACACCCAAGCTGCGCACCTCCTCGCGCCCCCGCCTGCGGGCCGGCACGCGCGCGAAACTCAAGCTGAAGGCTGGCGGAGTATGACTTCCACACTTTCGAGATTGCGCGGCGATCCGCAGGCGCGCCTCGGTTTTGCCTTCGCCGGCACGGTGCTGGTCGCGGCGCTGCTGGGCCCACTGGCCGCGCCGCAATCGCCGCTCGGGCTGGTCGGGCCGACTTATGGTCTGCCCGGCGCGGGCACGCTGCTGGGCTACGACTATCTGGGCCGGGACGTCTGGTCGCGCCTGCTGCACGGCGGGCGTTCGGTGTTGTGGATGAGCTTTGCCGCTTCGGTCATCGCCCTTGCCATCGGTGCCGTGATCGGCATCGCGGCGGGGCTCTCGAAACGGTGGGTGGATCATGCGGTCGTGTGGGGAACTGACGTGCTGCTCGCGTTCCCCGACCTGATCCTGGTGCTGCTGGTCGTCTCGATGCTGGGGCGTGAACCTTGGCTGATCGTGCTGACCGTTGCTGTTTCCTTCGTCCCCGGCGTGATCCGTCTGGCGCGCGGCGTGACCTTGGGCGTCGTATCGCAGGAGTATGTCGAGGCGGCGAAGCTGATGGGGTATCCTTGGTGGCGCATCGTCCTGCTGGAAATCCTGCCCAACATTTCGACACCGCTGCTGGTGCATCTGGGCATCATGCTTACGTGGGCGATCGGTATGCTCTCGGGCCTTAGTTTCCTCGGCTACGGCGTTGCGCCGCCGGCCGCAGACTGGGGCCTGATGATCAACGAGAACCGCGCCGGGCTGATGATCCAGCCCTGGGCGGTGCTGGCCCCGGTCGCCATGATCGGGTTCTTCGCGCTCGGCACCAATCTGCTTGCCGAGAGCGTTTCTCGCGCCGGATCGAGGATCGCTGTGCGCAAGGGCGTGAAATCTCGCGCTCGCACCCTGATGCGCGGCAACAAGCGCCGCCTGCGCGAGCAGCAGGCGAGGGAGACCCGGTCATGAGCGTCGTGCCTTTCGTCAATGCCGTACTGCAGGTGCGCGACCTTTCCGTCACCCTGGGAGACGGGCCGGAAATCGTCGGCGACATCAGTTTTTCCGTGTTCGCCGGTGAGATCGTCGGCGTCGTGGGCGAAAGCGGATCGGGCAAGACCAGTATCGCCACCGCTCTGCTTGGCGATGCCCGCGCCGGCGCGGTGATCGCGGGGGGCTCGGTCTTTGTCGACGGGCGCGATATCCTCGCGCTGGACGAGGACGAGCGGCACACGATGCGCGGGTCGGTCGTCTCCCACGTCGCGCAGGATCCCGCGCTCGCGCTCAATCCGATGCGGCGGATAGGCTCGCTGCTCGATGAAGTGATGCGGGTTCACCTGCCCGCGCTCGACAAGGCCGAACGGCATGCGCGCATTGCCGAGGCCGCAGGCGATGTCGGCCTGCCAGCGAGCGCGGAATTCCTGCGCCGCTTCCCGCACCAGCTTTCCGGCGGCCAGCAACAGCGCGTGCTGCTGGCGCTGGCGGTGCTGCTGCGCCCGCGGCTGATTGTGCTGGACGAGCCGACGACTGCGCTCGACGTGACGACGCAGGCCCGCGTGCTGACGACCTTACGAGACTTGTGCCGGACGCGCGGCATTGGCGCGGTTTACGTGTCGCACGATCTGGCGGTGGTGCGCGAACTGGTCGATCGAGTGGTGGTGCTTTACGCCGGGCACATAATCGAAAGTGGATCGCGCGATCACTTGTTCGAAAACCCCGCGCATCCCTACACGCGCGGCCTGCTCGATGCGGTGCCCGACATTTCGGGCCGGCACGCGGTCCGTCCGATTGGCGGCCATGCCCCCGCACTGCAGGATCGCCCCGAAGGCTGCGCCTTCGCACCGCGCTGTTCGCTGCGCAGCGCGAGCTGTAGCATTCGCCCGCCGTTGCGCGACTTCGGCGACCGGCGGCTCGTCGCCTGCCATCATCCCGTTCGCGGCAAGCGCGAGGACACCGCTGCCCCATCTCGTGCACCTGCGTTCGCGGAGCAGCAGGCGCTGGCGGTGCTGGGCGGCGTGTCGGCCAGCTACGGCGCCAACCAGGTTCTGTTCGGCGTCGACCTCGCCTTGCCCAAAGGCTATTGCACGGCGCTGGTGGGCGAAAGCGGGTCGGGCAAGACCACGTTTTCGCGCGCGCTTGTAGGCGCGGTCGAGGATGTCGAAGGAACTTTCACCTACGACGGGCGAGTCGTGTCGCTGTCCGGCGGGCGGGACATCGACCTGCGGCGGCGCATCCAGTACATCTTCCAGAACCCGTTCCGCGCGCTTAATCCCCGCCAGACAGTAGGACAGATCCTGCGCACTGCGGCGCTTCACTTCTTCCCGATCCGCTCGGCAGATGCCGACCGCGAAGTTGCCGCCGTGCTCGAACGCGTGGCACTGGCACCCGAATTGGCAAGCCGGTATCCGCGCGATCTTTCGGGAGGAGAGCGCCAGCGCGTTGCCATTGCCCGCGCCCTGATCTGCAAGCCCGAACTGCTGATCTGCGACGAGATTACCTCGGCGCTCGACGTTTCGGTACAGGCGGCGATCATCGACCTGCTGCGCCAGCTCCAGCGCGAATCCGCTTTGACGATACTGTTCGTCACCCATGACCTGGGAGTGGTGAGGGCCGTATCCGATTTCGTCGCGGTGCTTCAACACGGGACGATCGTCGAACATGGCTCGGTGGGCAACCTCCTCGACCGGCCCGAACACCCTTATACCCGCGCGCTGGTGGCGGATTCGCCGCGTCTGCGCGAGACTGCTGCATGAAATTGATCGGCACCTAAAGCTGAGCTATTCCGCGACGAAGGAATCCCAACTGTTTTAGTAGAGAATAGGTGCTACCTTATTGGCAGCAAGTGGAAGCGGACTACCGCACTGGCTTGAAAGCTAGGAGCGATAAGAAACGGGGAGCTTCACATGCGCGACACGATCCTGAAATTTCAGGTCTCTGCTTTGGCAATCCGGGCACGAACTTTCATCTTCTCGGACCCCCGGTCGAAGGCTTTGTTGCCATTGATCGAGCGGATCGCGCCGAGTGACGCCACGGTCATGATCACGGGAGAGACGGGGACCGGCAAGGAACTCGTCGCCCGCTACGTCCACCAGCAGAGCGCGCGTGCCGACCGGCCGTTCGTGGCTGTCAATTGCGGCGCTTTTTCCGAAACCCTGATCGAAAGCGAGTTGTTCGGACACGAACGCGGCGCCTTCACCGGCGCGACCAATGCCAAGGAGGGATGGTTTGAAGCCGCGAACGGCGGCACCCTGTTCCTTGATGAAGTCGGCGACCTGCCACATTCGTTGCAGGTCAAATTGTTGCGCGTGCTGCAGGAGCGCGAGGTGGTGCGGATCGGCGCCCGTCGCCCGGTCAGTCTGGACTTCCGTCTGATCGCCGCCACCAACGTGGATTTGCGCGCCGCAGTGGAAGCCGGGCGGTTCCGCGAGGACCTTTTCTACCGCTTGGGGGTGGTGACGCTGCCACTGTTGCCATTGCGCGAACGGCGAGCCGACATCCTGCCGCTGGCCCGCCATTTCCTCGGCGTTTACGGCGAGAAGTCCGGTGGACCCGCGATCGCGCTAAGCCCGGATGCAGAAGAGATCATTTTTCGGCATGCTTGGCCAGGCAACATCCGGGAACTGGAAAATGTCATTCAGCGCGCGACTCTGATGGCACCGGGCAAGTTCATTGAGTCCGAGCATCTGGGGCTGCCCGCCTGCCAGTCAAGCACGATGCCGGCAGCAGTGGCGACGGTTCTCGGCTCGACGGTCGAGGGTCTAGATCATATCCGTTCCGCAGTGTCGCAATTGATCGGTTCCGGCGAACCTGAATTGCTGGAACGCCTGATCGACCTTGCCGTGCGCGAGGCTTACGCACTCTCCAACGAGAACCAGGTCCGCACCGCGCAGGCGCTGGGCGTGACCCGCAACGTGATCCGCACATACCTCAAGAACGCGGGTCTGATCGGCGACTGAGCACCGAACCGATCCACTATGCTTCGCAGCAATCGGAAGGCGACTGTCAGCGAAGCTGGAGACGGAGAAGTTCTCGCACAACAGGAAGAACCTCTCCGTCGCCGCCTGCGTTACACCGTCTCGGCTGCTTTTGTCAGAAGACGGGCCCGCGCCGCTTCGAGCGGACGGGCATCGACCCAGTCCGCCAACGCGAAATCGCGGTCGAGCAGGTTGTGGACATGCATGAACGTCTTTTGCTGCTCGAACAATGCAAGGCGCTCATCCGACAGGTCGGGGTGGAGATCGGCCAGCGTCTCGTCGCTATAGGCGCGCTCCACGCTTTGCGCGCCCGCCCGGGTTTCGCCGCCCAGAACTTCGCGCACCTTGGCCTGGTTGGTACGCGCCCAGTCGGCGGCAGCCAGTGTGCGCTCGAGGAAGCGGACGACTAGGTCGAAGTGATTGTCGAGCAGGTCCTGGTGGACGGTGATCGGCCTCGGCGTGCCGTTGTTCACTCGCCAGCGGCGATCGGGCAGGGCATCAAGGTCGATGCCGACTTCCAGCCCCAGGCGCTGCGCGGCGTCGATGGCGGAGGCACCCTTGACGTAGGCGGCATCGACGCGGCCCTCCACCAGGTCGGGAAGGCCGGTCCACAGCGACTGGAGTTGTGCGCGGTCGTCGCCCTCGGCCGGGCGCTGCTGCCCGACTTCGACGAAATGCACGTCGTCGAAGGTCAGCCCTGCATAGGCGAGCGCGCCCTTGATGCCGTGCTGGCTCATGCCGCGCGCGATGCTCGATCCGCGTACATGGGCGGCATCGGGCTTTTCGCTCCAGCCGGGCAGGGCTATGCGCTTGCCCTTGAGGTCTTCGGGCCGGGTGATGCCCGACCCCGGGCGCACTAGGATCGCCTGCGCCTCGTCGATCCAGGTCAGGCCGATAAGCTTGCTTGGCGCGCCCTGCGCCCGTGCCGCGATGGCAAGCAGGTTGCCTCCCTCGCGGATCAGCGAGGGGAGCTGGTGATCGTAGTGGTGGCGGCCGAGGTCGCGCCCGCCTTCTTGACGATGCTCCTGCAGGGTTGCAATCTTGATCCCGTCAGGAGCGAACTCGGCGTCCAGCCAACCCAGCTTGTAGGCGAGGCCAGTGGCGGTCGGGACCGGGCAACGGGTGAACCAGATGGTGTCGATGGCGTCAGTCATTGATGGCCTCCTTGCGGCTCTTGGGAATTACCAGCGGTAGGTGATGGTGGCGGAATAGAAGCCGCCGAGCGGATTGACCGGGCTGTCCTGCACATAGGCGACCGACGAGAACGGCCAGCGCGACGTGGCGTTTCTGGGCACTTGCCGGGGCTTGGTGTCGAACAGGTTGTTGACGTTGACACGCAGGCCCAGCCTCTCGCTGAACTCGTAGCCCGCTTCCAGATCGGCGATGAAGATCTTGCCGACGTCAACCAGTTCGATCGTGTTCGGCCCGGCCGGATGGGTAAGCGTGTAGGAGCGGTTGATCTTGCCGTAATAAGTGCCGCGCAAACCGGCGGAGAACGGCCCAGATTCCCATTTGACCGACCCGATCCCCTTGAGGCGCGGCGCGCGGTAGAGGATTTGCGCCTGGGTCGCGGTGGAAATCATGACGATGTTGAAGCGGTCCAGTACCGCCGGCGTATCGGCGATTTCCAGGAACTTCGTCTTGTTGTAGTTACCGGCAAGGCTCCAACCGATCGCGCCGGAACCCACGTCGAACTTACCGTCCAGCACTACATCGACGCCGCGTGTGCGGGTAGTGCCGGCGTTGACAAGGTAGGAAATGCTGTCGTCCGGCCCGAACGTGGGCGAGGCCGCCCGCACCAGCACACCCGAGCCGGGATGCGTGGATTCGCGGAAGGCTCCGATCTGCGAGATGCGGTCCTTGACCCGCACCTGATACACATCAACCGACAAGTTGACGGTGTCGAGCGGCTGAACCACGAAGCCGAGGCTGAAGTTGGTCGACCGTTCCGGCTTGAGCGGCCTGGCGCCAAGCGCCTGTGCCTCGGGCGAGCTGACCGAGAGGATGTGGTTGGTCTGGTTGACCGTCACACCCGTCTGGCGGAAGCTGAGCGCGGCCAGCGCCGGGGCCTGGAAGCCTGTGCTGGCGGTGCCGCGTACCGCAAAGCCGCGTGCAAGCTCGTAACGACCTGAGACGCGTCCGGTAAGCACATCGCCGGCGCGCTGATAACGCTCGTACCGGGCTGCGAGGTCGAGGGTGGCCGCGTCGCTGGGGCGCAGCGAAAGTCCGGCGTAGAGCGCGTAGGAGTTGCGGTCGTCGCTGGCGGCATCCTCGGGCCGAACGCCGGTGTCGGCCTGCGAGCCGGAATCGGACAGCGAGATCGGCTTGCCGGCGTTCGGCCCGTCGAGAATGGGCTGGCCGCCGTAACCCCAGGATTGCTCCTCGCCGGCGGTGCGACGATAGGTCTCGCGGCGGAATTCGGCGCCTAGCGACCAGTCGGTGCCGAAGCCGAACAGGCCCTCTTCGGTGCTTTTGTGCACGTCGAGATTGGAAGTCCAGGCGGTGTAGCGATAGTTGCCGAGGAAGAAGTCGGTCTTGCTGTTGAGGCCGTAGCTGGGGCTGATGGAGTCATAGACGTAGGTGTCGATATCGTCCTGGCCGTAGCCGCTGGACAAATCCCAATTCCAGCCACCGCCGATATCGCCGCGCAGGCCCAGCAATGCGGAGAAGTTGTTCTCGACGATGCCGCTGTATGGGGTGAAGCCATCAGGCCAGATTGCCCGCACGTTCTGGTCACGCGATGGGAAGCGGAAGTGCTGCGGCGAGCGGCCTTTGCGGTGCGTATAGTCGCCAAAGCCGTAGAGTTCGATCGCATCGCCCAGCGGCACGCCAAGATCGGCGGTGAACGAGGCCACCTGCGCGCGGGGGACACCGCCTGCGGCGCCGAAGATCTTGTGACGATCAACGGAGGCTTCGCGCGGGTCGGGTGTGGCCCCGGCAGGCAGGGTGGGCGCGGTGGAAGCATTGCCGCCGGGCAGGATCTGCTGGCCGGCTGCGTTGCGCGGGAAATAGAACAGGATGTTGCCGGGGACGTCGCCGTCGCCGAACAGCGCCTTCTGGTCGATGTACTGGCCCGATACGTAGAGGTGGCCGCCATCACCGATGCCAACGCCCGCGCCCGCGTTGTACTGCTGGACCCAGCCGCCGCCCTGGTAATATTGGCCGGCCCGCGCGCTCAGTTCGCCGCCTTCGGAAGACTTGCGAGTGATGACATTGATGACGCCAGCGATCGCGTCCGAGCCGTAGATGGCCGAGGCCCCATCGCGCAGGACTTCGACGCGATCGATGGTGCTCAACGGGATCAGGCCGAGGTCAACCGCCGCTACGCCTACGTCGTTGACGCCCAGGCGCGCGGTGACATGGCGGCGCTTGCCGTTGATCAGGACGAGCGTGTGGCCACTGCTCAGGCCGCGAAGCTGTCCGGCGCGGATGAAGGTGTTGATGCCGTAGCTGGGCATGTTGGGTACGTTGAAGGAAGGCAAGGTATCGTTGAGCGCCTGCAGCAGGCTTGCCTGGTTGGCCTGGCGCAGCGTTTCGGCCGGCAGCACGTCGATGGGCGCCGGGCTGTTCTCCACGGTGCGCCCGGCGCTGCGTGCGCCCGTTACGACGATGTTGTTCACGCCGTCCGCTTCCGCCGCGTCGGCCGCCGGGGCATCGTTCGCCCATGCAAGACCCGGTGCGAGCAAGGCGATGGCCGCGACCCCCTGTGCGAAGTTCGTTTTCAAGTTCATGTGTCGATTGCTCCGAAACCGCTTTGTTGTTCTGTGCTGGCGGTTCGCGCGGTGGAGGCTTGCGATCTTCGCCCTCGACTGCGCGGTTTGCCCCCGCAGGTACGGACGTTTGCAAGGTGCGGGCCAAATTGGATTGGGCTGCGAATATCGCTGCAATATCAACGGTTCTGCTCGGTATGTGGAATACAAGACCGATGGTTTTTGCGTCTTAGTCAACATCGCTGGGCGCAAGATGCTGAGATATACGCAGAGTAGGATTTGGTCGTTAAAACAAATCAGGCGGCGCGTACTTTGCAAGCGCCGCCTAAATCGATTGTTTACAGAAACAATATAGAAATAATAAAATTGACAGTGAAAGTGGTTTCTCCCGTTATCTGACTTTCATTTTCGTGTTCATCGTGCGGCGACCGTCGCCGCTGCCTCCATCGCGCCTTGTGGCACGGCGCCGCTCTGGCGCTCATAGGCTTCATAGAGGCGCGCATAAGCGCCGCCCAGGCTGGTTAGATCGACGTGGCTTCCCAGTTCCACGACCTGCCCTTCGCGCACCACGGCGATGCGGTCGGCATCGCGGATGGTGGCGAGGCGATGGGCGATGACGATTGCGGTGCGCCCCTCGCACAGACGGCGCAGGGCGCGCTGGATCATCCGCTCGGTATGGACGTCGACCGCCGAGGTCGCCTCGTCGAGCACCAGCACAGCCGGGTCGGTCAGGTAGGCGCGCACCAGGCAGACGAGCTGGCGTTGGCCATGGCTCAGGTTTGCGCCCAGCGGACCAACCGGGGTGTGATAGCCTTGAGCGAGCCTGCTCAATACCTCGTCCGCGTCGAGTGCGCGGGCGGCTTCGATCAGTTCTTCGTCGTCGGCTTCCGGCCGGGCCTGACGCAGGTTGTCGAGCACCGTTCCGCTGAACAGCACGTTGTCCTGCAGCACGACACCCACCTGCCGGCGCAGGTCCGACTGGCGCATATGTTTAACATCGATACCGTCTATCAACACTTGCCCGGTCTGCGCCTCATAGAAGCGCGTCAGGAGTTGAACCAGGGTACTCTTGCCATGCCCGGTCGCGCCGACCACCGCCACGACTTCGCCGGCCTGGATGTGCAGCGAAAGGTCGTGCAGCACTTGAGGCAACACACCAGGCGAATAGGAGAAACCGACCGAGCGGAACTCCACCTCGCCGCGCAGGGCGTGTACCGGGATGGGTTCCGCTACGTCCAGGATCTCGGGTTTGGTGTCGAGCAGCAGGAAGACCCGCTGCGCCGATGCGGAGCCGGAGGCATAGCGCTCGAACAGGTCGTTGAGATCCTGCAACGGGCCGAGGAAGAGCATGACGTAGAACAGGCTCTGGGCCAGTTGCCCCAGCGTGATCTCGCCTTGCAGCAGGCCATAGCTGCCAACCAGCAGGATCATCGCCATGCCGCCCGCGTTGAGCAGTCCGCTGAGCGGGGCAAACCAGCCCGAGCGCACGGTGCCGCGCACCAGTGCTCCGTCGAAGTCGGTCAGCAGTTCGCGGTAGCGCCGACGGTTCGGCTCCTCGCGCACAAGCTGCTGGATCATGCGCACGCCCGACACGGTCTCGACCAGGTGCGAGGTGAAACGACTGCGGTTTTCGGCGACGACCGACCAGCTTTTCTGCGACACGCGCTTGAATAGCCAGGTGCCGACGACGAGGAACGGCACCACGCTCGCCAGTGCCATCAGCAGCAGCGGCGACATGATCCACAGCATCAGCGCCGCCCCGCCGAAGCGCAGCACGGCCGAGAGCATTTCGGGGGGGCCCTGGACTAGCAGGGCCTCGAGCGCATCGACGTCGCGGTCGGCGCGGGACAGGATGCGGCCGGCCTTGGTACGGTCGAAATAGCCGACGCTAAGCGCCTGGATGTGTTCGAAAATGCGGATGCGCAGGTCATTGAGGACGCGCAGCGCAGCGGCCCCAGCGAGGTAGTTCGAGAAACCCGCGAAGACGAAGCGGGCAAGCCAGGTTATCGCCAGCCCCAGGCTGAACCAGGCAAGCAGGCGCTCATCCAGCGTCCAGCCGTTCGCGCCTTTGACCAATCCGTGGTCGAGCAGTTGCCCCACGAACCACGGGCGCACGAAGACCACGCCGACCAGCAGGGTTTCCAGCGCGAAGACCAAGGCAATCTGGCGGCGCACGGGGTGGAGCAAGGGGACGAGCCGTCCGAACATGCCCCGGTCGAGCGCGTGACGCGCCAGCATTTCCTCGATTTCGATGTCGCTGAGGACGCGCTTGTTGTCAGGCGGCGGCACGGTCGATCCCCAGAAGGTCGCGGTAAAGCGGGTCGAACAGGAGGTCCTCGTGGGCACCGCTGGCGACGATGCGGCCACCGGCCAGCACTACGGTGCGGTCGGCAAGGAGGACGGAGGAAAGCTTGCTGGTGATGAGCAGCACGGTCATGCGGCCGCCGTGTCGGCCCCGTAAGGAGCGGATGTTGTGCAGCACGGTGCGCTCGGTAACGGCGTCGAGCGCGCTGGTGGCGTCGTCGAGCACGAGGATGTCGGGCGCGGCGATCAGCGCGCGGGCAAGGCACAGACGCTGGCGCTGGCCGCCCGAAAGGGTGACGCCCCGGTCGCCGATGCGGGTGTCCAGCCCTTCCGGCAGGCGGGCGAGCAGTTCCTCGGCGCCGGCAAGGCGCAGCGCCTCGACCAATGCGTCATCGTCGGCATCGGGCGCCGCAGCGCGCAAGTTGGCGGCAAGGGTGTCGGAGAACAGGAAGATGTCCTGCGGCACGGCATGGACCCGGCGGCGCAGGTCGGCGAGGCCGAGGCTGCGCACGTCGCTCCAGCCCAGCGTGTCCGAGCCGATCGAGACCGCGCCGCCATTGACGTCTGCAAGGCGCGGTAGCAGCGAGGCGAGGGAACTTTTGCCCGAGCCGGTCGAGCCGACCAGCGCGACGATCTGGCCGGGCTCCACGGTCAGGCTGCAATCGTCCAGCACCGCTGTGTTGCCGCCCGGTGCCATCAGGCGCACCGCGTCGAGGCGGAAGCCGAGCGGACCTTCGGGCAGGCCCTCAGGCCCGCCGTTGATCGCGGGTTCCTCGTCAAGCAAGTCCCAGATGCGGGCGGCGGAGGCGCGGGCATCGGCGAAGATGCGCATGACGCGGCCTACCGTCTCGACGCGGAACACCAGCGTAGTCGCGATCAGCAGCGCCGAGACCAGTTCGCCAACGCCCAGTTTGCCGGCGACGACAAGGTGCGCGCCATAGGCCATGATCCACACATGGCCGAGCGCTACCACCGCCTGCGGGATCGGGATGCGCGAACTGCACCAGGCAAGCGCATGACGTGACTGGTCGAGGAAGAAATGGACGTGTCCCCGGAACTTGGCGATGCGGCCCTGTTCGAGGCGGAACGACTTGATGACGCGCACCCCGCCGATGCCCTCCGACAAGTCCTGGTTTACTTGGTCGTAGGCATCGCTGACGTTGCGATCGAGGGTGACGAGGGTATCGGTCTGGCGCACGAAGATCCAGAAGCCCAGCAATGTCAGCGCAAATGGCACCAGACCCAGCGCCCAGTCATACCAGAACAGCAGGCCCATCGCGGCGGCGACGACCAGCGCGGTCTCGACCGTCTGGCGCCAGAAGGCGACGAGGGCATCGCGCAGTTTGTCGGCATCGCGGGTGGTGCGGGTGATCATCTCGCCCATACCGTGTTCCCAGTGGTAGCCCAGGTGCAGTGTCTGGACCTGCACGAGGATCTTCTCGCGCAAGTTTGAGAGCAGCGACTGGCTTGCCCGGATGCTGCACATCCCCGAGATATATTGCAGCACGCCGCGCCCGGCCGCGAGGCCGATCAGCAGCGCCGCCCAGTGCCAGGCGACGGTGAGGTCGATCGTGCCATCGGGCAGGCGGGTCGCGGCCTTGCCCGAATTCACTGCATCGAGCGCGCGCCCGATCAGCCATTGCTGGAAAGCAAGGCTGAGATGGACCACGGTAAACAGCACGAAGGTCACACTAAACAGTACCGGTATCATCCGGTAAAGCGCGAGGCTGCGCAGCAGGGGATGTGCGGCCAGCGACGAGCGAGGTCGCCGGGAAGAGGGTGTATCGTCGGGCTCCACGTTATGCGCGGTCGCAGGGATAGCGTTTGTCATGGGCCGGGATCAGTTCCCGCCTGAGACGACGGGGCGACGAACGGCGCCGGCGGAGTATTCGTGCGGCGGGGTGCCGTTGAGGTAGAAGTCTCCGACGTGATGCAGCCGCCAGCGGATCGGATCGTGCGTGGTATGGACGCGCACGTCTGCCCAGAAGCGGTCGAGGTTGAACTTGCGATACGAGGCGCTGGCGCCCAGCAGCGAGAACATGTCGCTGGAGATCAGCAGCGCCGCCTCGTCGGTCTTGGTGCGCGCGGCAGCGACGGCGAGGATCAGTTCGTCGTCCAGCGTTTCGGGGCGGCCCTTGGCATTGTACGCGTCATAGAGTTCGGCGGCGTCGCGCAGCAGCGATTCCGCGACGCGCAGGGCGACAGCGTAATCGCCGATGCGCTTTATGATCAGGGGTTCCTGCACCGCACGTTCTACCTCGGCATCGACCCATACGTTGGAGTTGTTGTTGAGGTAGTGGATCGCCGCCTCGAAAGCGCCGCGCGCGATGCCGCAGTCAATCGCCGCGTGGTTGATCTGCGCCCAGGTCAGGCCGGTCCGTTCGGGCTTGCCAGGAGCGCCCCCGCCGGGAGCCGAGACCTGGCCCTCATCGAGCACGAGGTCAACGAAGCGCACCCCGCCGCTCACCGAATGGCGCTGGCCGAACGAGTGCCAGTCGTCGTCGAGGATAAGCCCGGGCGTGTCGCGGTGGACGATGAAGCCAATCTGGTCTTCATCGGTCTTCGCGCCAGAGAAGATCCAGTCGGCCAGATAACTGCCGGTAGCATAGAACTTGGCGCCGTTGACCACCCATTGCCCTTGCGCGTTGCGGGCAGCGCGGGTGCGGGTGTCGAACTTGTGCTTGCCGCCGACTTCCGCCGCCGCATGGCCCAGGCGCTTGCCGGCGGCGACATCGGCGACGATGCGGTCGCGCAGGAGATCGGCCGGGCGGCGCAGCAGGCCGCGCAGCATCATGTTGTGGATCTGCACGAGCTGGCCGACGCCGCCATCCGCCGCCGAGATGATCCGCGTGATCTCGACGATGGTGGCAACCGAGGCGCCAAGCCCGCCATCGGCCACCGGCAGGGCGACTGCGGTGACGCCCGAGCGTTCGAGGATTGCGGCCTGTTCGTGGGGGATGCGATTACGCTCGGCCGGATCCGCGGAGATGGCCGAGATCAGCCTGGCGGCTTCATGGGCGGCGGCGATAGCCTCGGCCTCGCTGGCGAAGCGGGCGGCGGGTCGGGGCGCTCGGTCGAGAAGATCGGTGGCGGATTGTGCGCTCATGACGGCGAAGCCTCCGTAGCGGGTGAATTGGGGGCGGGCAAAGAATTGGTGGCGATGGCGATTTCCTGCTGGCGCAGCCTGGCCGCGCGCCCGTATTCGTCAGGCGGGATGCCGTTCAGGTAGTAGTTGCCGATATGGTAGATGCGCCAGCGGATCGGATCGTGCGTGGTGTGGACGCGCGCGTCGGCCCAGAAGCGTTGCAGGTTCCACTTATCCAGCGTCGAATTCGCCCCGGTCAGCGAGAATAGGTCGCTGCCGATGAACACCGAGGCCTCGTCCGATTGGGCGCGGGCCGTGGCGGTGGCCAGGATCAGTTCGTCCTCCAGAGCGCGGTTGCCGGGATCGGCCTTGAAATGGTCGAAGGTGCGCGCGGCGTAACGCAGCGCCGATTCCGCCGCGCGGACGGCGACGGCGTATTCGCCGATGCGCTTGATCGTGTACTGTTCGTCGGCGGCGCGATCGACGCCGGCCTCGGGCCAGGCACGCATGTTGTCGCGGATATAGGCGGTCGCCGCGTCGAGGGCGCCGCGTGCGATGCCGGTGTCGATCGCGGCGTGGAGGATTTGCGGCCAGGTCAGGCCCGTGCGCGGCATGAAGTCGGGTGAACCGCCGCCGGTGTTCGCCTTGGGCGCGAAGCGGGGATCGACTTCGATATTGTCGAAGCTGACGCTGCCGCTGACCGAATGCTGCTGGCCATAGGCATCCCAGTCGTCCTCAAGCGTGAGGCCGGGGGTATCGCGGTTCAGCAGCACGCCTACCGGGCCGTCGTCGCTTGTCGCGGAAATCGAGATCCATTCTGCGAGGTAGCACCCGGTTGCGAAGGTCTTTCGGCCATTGAGACGCCAGACACCGCGTTGATCGCGCGAAAGCCGGGTGCCACCGCCCTTGCCCTTGCCTTTTCCTTCGGCCAGCGCGTTGCCGAAGCGCTTGCCGGCGAAAATGTCGGCGATGAGGCGGGCACGGAATTCGTCGTCGGCACGCGAGAATACGCCGCGGATCATCACGTTGTGGATCTGCAACAGCTGCCCGACCCCGCCGTCGGCGGCCGAGATGATACGCACCGTCTCGACCACGGTTTCGATGGAAGCGCCGATACCGCCAAACTCGCGCGGCACGTATATGCTGGTGATGCCGGACGCAGAGAGGATTTCCGCGGCCTCGTGCGGCACGCTGTCGTTGAACGAGGCATCGCGGGCGAGCCGGGCGATACGGCCTGCTGCCTCATGCGCGGCGGCGATGCCCTCGGCGTCGCTGGCGAGCCGGGGCGGGGTGATGGTGGTCGTCGTCATCCGTAGGGTCCGATCAGGCGGGCTGGAGCACAGCGGGCGTGGCTTTGGCGGCGGCTTCCTCGCGCCGGCGCACTTCCTCGCGCACCGCAGGAATGATCCAGCGGCCATAGTCCACAGCATCGTATAGCGGCTCGTATCCCCGGTTGAGGAAGGTAGTGACGCCGATGTCGTAGTAGTCGAGCAGGGCCTCGACGATCTGGTCCGGGGTGCCGACGAGCGAGGTGGAATCGTGCGTCGCGCCCACGGCGGTGGCGGTGCCGAACCACAGATACTTGTCGTGCCGGTCGCCGCGTTCGGCGGCGGCGAGCAGGCGCTTGGTGCCGGTGCCCTGGACGCCGTGGAACAACGGATTGGGCGCGGCGTTCCGGCGGTTGCTGGCAAGCCTTTCGGCGATGTCGTGCGCCTTCTCCCAGGCTTGCGCCTCGGTGTTGCCGATGATCAGGCGGACTGAGAGGCTGACGCGCGGGGCGGGTTTGCCGATCGCGGCGGCGGCAGCGCGCAGCTTGGCGATCTGCTCCTTCACATCGGAAATCGGCTCGGCCCAGAGCGCGTAGAGATCGCAGTGGCGCGCGGCGACGTGGTAGGCCGCATCCGACGATCCGCCGAACGAGACCGGCGGGTGCGGCTGCTGGAATGGCCGGACCGGCGAGAAGACGTTCTTGAGCTGGAAGTACTTGCCCTCGTGGTCGAACGGCGCTTCGGCGGTCCACGCCCGGATGAGCACGTCAAGGTATTCGCTGGTGCGGGCGTAGCGCTCGTCCTTGTCGGTCACGAAATCGCCGTGGCCGGGCTCGGCGGTGATGCCGGTGATGGCGTGGACGCGGATGCGGCCATTCGTCACGTGGTCGAGCGCGGCGAGCGACTTAGCGCCTTGCAGCGGGGTCAGCGGGCCGGGCCGGAAGGGGATCATGAAGCCCAGCTTCTCGGTCACCGAGGCGGCGAAGCCGGTGGCGACGATAGACTCGCCCCCGCCGAGCATCAGCACCCGGTCGAAATCGGCGTTCTCGTGTGCACGGGCAAGGTTGCGCAGGTATTCCAGGTCGAGGTTCGGACCACTGCCCGCAGGTCCCTGGAACTGGTTGCGCCCGGCAAGCGCTCCGACGAATTCAACTGGCATGGACATCCCCTGCTTGGGCGCGTGGCGCGCATTTGCAATTCACCTATCAAGAGCCGTGCCAGTTCCCGGTCGCCGCGGGTCCGGCCGACAGGTTGCACCCGCTCGGGTCAAATTGCAGCAGTACCGGGCAACGTGATGGTCAAAATCGAACAACGCTGCGCCCGAGGCGACTTGGGCTTTCACAGGACGTCAAAATCTGGTTCGGAGGACATCGAACGCCAGCAACGGAGCCCGGCCAGCCATGATCCGCGAAATCCTCAGGATGGGCGATCCACGCCTTCAGCAGGTTGCCCGCCCGGTGGAGGATCTGGGCGATCCTGCCCTGGCCGCGATCATCGCCGATATGTACGAGACGATGGATGCTGCGAACGGCGTGGGCCTGGCGGCCCCTCAGATCGGTGTGGACCTGCGTGTCATGATCTTCGGCTTCGAGGCCAATGCGCGCTACCCCGATGAAGCGCCGGTCCCGGTCACCACGCTGATCAACCCCTGGCTGGATATCCTGACCGGGGACATGGAGGATGGCTGGGAAGGGTGCCTGTCGGTGCCGGGCATGCGCGGGTTGGTGCCCCGCGCCACCCACATCCGCTACGGCGGCACGCTAGAGGACCGCACCGCCGTCTCGCGCGAGGCGCGTGGCTTCCATGCACGGGTGTTCCAGCACGAGTTCGATCATCTGAACGGCGTGCTCTATCCCCAGCGGATCACCGACATGACCCGGTTCGGCTTCATCGAGGCGCTGTTCCCCAACAGCCCGCTCGCCGCGCTTGAGGACGACTGACCTTGCACGGTAGAAGCAAGGCTAGGGCGCAGCGAAAGAAATCTTGCCGTTGACTTGGACTGCCCTGCCCATAGGTTGAACTGGCTTTGAGCAAGCGGCGTTGCCCTTGCCGAACCAGCGTCGGCGACCGCACGTGCGACCCGGCTTTCACGCATTTTTCGCCCTGACGACAGCGTCCGGCGACGATCTCCGAACCGGAAAACGGCCATTCGTGCGCGCGTTTCCGGGGCTCTTTTCGCGCCTGACATTTCAGCAAAAGGATCCTTCGATGTCCCTCAAGCTCTCCGATACGATCCCCGATTTCACCCAAAAATCCACGCAAGGCCCGCTCAATTTCCATGAGTGGGCGGGCGATAGCTGGGTCGTCCTGTTCTCGCATCCCAAGGACTTCACGCCGGTATGTACCACCGAATTGGGCACGGTGGCGCGCCTTAAGCCCGAGTTCGACAAGCGCGGTGTGAAAGCGATCGGGCTCTCAGTCGATCCCGTCGACAGCCATCACAAGTGGGCGCTGGATATCGAGGAAACCCAAGGCACCGCGCTCAATTTCCCGCTGATCGCGGACGATGACCGCAAGGTCTCGACCCTGCTCGATCTGATCCATCCCAATGCCTCGGACACCACCACCGTCCGCACCGTGCTGGTCATCGATCCGGCGAAGAAGCTGCGCCTGACGTTAACGTACCCGGCATCCACCGGCCGCAACTTCGCGGAAATCCTGCGCACCATCGACAGCCTGCAACTGACCGACGGGCACAAGGTGGCGACGCCGGCCGACTGGCAGCAGGGCGAGGACGTGATCATCGTCCCTTCGCTCGACGATGAGGCGGCCGCGCTGCTGTTCCCGAACGGATGGAACACGAAGAAGCCGTACCTGCGTACCGTCGCCCAGCCGGCCTGACCGAGAGCTGTGCCCGCTTTCCCCAAGCGAAAGATCCCGATGATCGGCCAGTATTAACGGACCACGCTCAACGGGACAAGATCACGATCTTCCTGGAGGAGACGGTCCTGTCCTTTCTTATCGCCCCGGTCGGCATCGTCCGGGGCGAGCAGTTTCTGCCCTATTTTCTGTCTATCGCGCCCGACAACCGCATCCCCGCGACATCTCCTCCCGCTCTGCAAGGCTCGGCATGCGGCTGCCGCGCTTGCGATCAGAAGGCCGGATACTGCCGGTCGGCGAGATCACTGAGAAACCTATACGCCCGTTCCGCTGGTATCAGTATGGCCATGTAATTCAGTCATGGCTTCCGCAAGATTATGTCCCAAATGAGCTTTCAGGGCGCTCGATGGGTAGCCGCATGGCGCACCCGTTGGTCTGGACGCATGCGTCCGGGCGCAAGTCGCTCGTGATCGGCACGCACGCCGACAGCGTTCTGGGCCGATCTTTGCCTGAAGGCCGCTCGTCATCCGCCTGCAGGAATGGGCGGCGCAGCCTGACTTCAGTTATCGCCACGAGTTGCAGGAAGGCGACTTCGTGGTCTGGGACAATTCCGGCACCATGCACCGCGTGGTCCCATACCCCGAGGACAGTGGCCGAACCATGCACCGTACCACGATCCACGGCGAGGAACGCATCAGCGGTTCCTACGCGCTGACCGATTGAGGGCTATGAGAATAGCACATGTCGCTTTGGTCACCGGCGGAGCAGCCGGGATAGGTCGAGCCATCGCTCTTCGCCTCGCGCGGGATGGCATCGCGGTCGGGGTTCTGGATCTCGTCGAGGACGCGGCCGCCGCAGTCGCCGATGAGATCGCCGGCTTTGGCGGGGCGGCGGTTGCCCTGTCCGGCGACATCGCCCGGCGCGATACGATCGCGCAAGCGGTCGAACGGCTGCGCGAGACGCTTGGCCCGATCGCAATCCTCGTCAACAACGCGGGCATTTCGGATTACGTCCCCTTTATGGACATGACCGACGCGCAGTGGGACCGGATGATGGAGGTGAACCTCAAAGGGACGTTCATCGTCACGCAGACCGTGCTGCCCGACATGATCGATGCGCGGTGGTGACGCATCGAACATCTCGTCATCCAGCGCCCAGTCCGGTGCGCGAATGATGGCGCACTATTCCGCCTCGAAAGGCGGCGTCATCGCCCTGACGAAAACGCTGGGGGTAGAGCTTGGCGAGCACGAGATCACCTGCAACACTATCGCACCGCGCTTCGTGATGAACACGGTCAAGGCGGAAGCGGACTTCGGCAGCGAAGGCGTCTTTCCCGGCAATGCCCGGCAAACCATGGTCACGTCGGGCGCGATCCGGCGGCCGGGCGAACCGTCGGACATTGCCGGGGCCTGTGCCTGGCTGGTGTCCGAGGAAGCCGGATACGTCACCGGGCAGACCATCGGCGTAAACGGCGGTCGCTATATTTGAGAAGAGAGCAAGTCATGGTGGACACCATCTTCAAGATCCTGCTGTTCATGAAGCGCCGCGGCGACATTTCCGTCGCGCAGTTCCGGGATTACTACGAAAACAGCCACGCACCGCTGTGCGCCAGATATAGCGGGCAGGTAATCCGCTACGTCCGTCGCTACATCACGCCGCAGCCGCACCCGGAAACGGGGCCGGCGGCGGAAATGGCCTTCGACGTCATCACCGAGCTGTGGTTTGATCAGGAAGCCACCTACCTGACGACGCTCGACTACATCACCACCAACATCATGCCTGACAATATCATCGAAGATGAAATGAACCTGTTCGATCGCAATTCGTTCAGGATCGCGACCCTGACCGAATGCGAAACACCCATTGAGGATCTGAGACGATCATGAGCAACGAAGTCTACAAATTCATCGGCTTCATGGCGCGGCGTTCCGACATCTCGCCCGAGGCGTTCCGCGAATACTACGAGACCGTTCATGCGCGCATCGGCGAGCAGATCGCGTCGAAGGTGGGCGTCAGCCGCTATTTTCGCCGCTATGTTCAGGGGTTGTCGCCTGCATCAAACGGAGACCCTGACGCCTTCCCATACGACGTCATAACCGAGGTCTGGTTCGACAACCGCGCGGATTTTGAACGGGTCGCCGGCAGTGTTCCCCAAGACGAGCTGCCAGACGGCGTCGCCAGCGACGAAGAGCGCTTTCTCGACCGGTCGAAGACGCGGTTCATCACCGTGGTCGAATGCGAATCCGACATGGCGGCGTTGCGGCGATGAAGCTCGGAGCAGCATTTCCCAGCACCGAGGTTTCCGGTAACCCGGATGACGTGCGCAGGTTCGTCCGTGCCATCGAGGATCTTGGCTACGACCATATCATGGTGCCGGACCACGTCGTGAAGCCTTCCCTCGAAGACCGCGACCCGCCGATAGTGGGCTCATATACCGAAAAGAGCAGCTTCCACGATCCGTTCGTATTATTCAGTTTTATGGCGGCGCTGACCGATCGTCTGCATTTCGTGAGCGGCATCCTTGTCCTGCCGCAGCGTCAAACGGGGCTGGTTGCGCAGCAGGCTGCCGACGCACTTTGCTTCGTTACCGGCCCTGCCTGATGATAAAATCGGCCGAAAATGCCTAACCTTGGCGGGCGTTCTGAGAGCGCCCGCCAAGGTTGGATGGTCCGGAGGAGCGTACCCCCGTAAAGTTTATCGCGAACCGAATGCGTAACGAACATTGAGGCCGAATTCACGCGGCGCGGTGGTTGTGACACCCGTGTACGTGCCGGTGGCGGTGGCGGCGATCTGGGTGGTGGCACTGATAGGGATGAGATAGGACGTGAACTGCGGATTGGTTCGCGACAGCGTCTTGGTTGTATCGAAGAGGTTCTTGGCGAACAACGAGACTTCCCACGTTCCCTTGGGATCGCGAATGCCAGCGAATACGTTGAAGAGGCCGTAGGAGCTTACGTCATCGAACCTGTTGACCGGGTCAGTCCGCGAATTTCCATTGAAGCTCAACAATCCACGCAAGTAAGCATTGACGTTGTCAGACACTGGCAGGGTGTATTCGCTCGTCACCGTCGCGCTGAATGGCGACTGAAAACCCGATCGCTGTGATACTTGGCATGCGGCCAGGTTGTTTGCGCCGACCGCACCTTGCAGCACGGGCAACGTAGGCGCTGAGGTCACGTTGTCGGGGACGCCGTCGTTGTTGAGGTCGTTGCAAGGAACGGTTCCGTTCTTGATCTTGCCCAGCGAGTAAGCGGCGACTGCGCTGATTGACCAATTGTCGGTCACGTTCAGCGAGACATCGCCCTCGATGCCGTTTACTTCGACGGGAACCGCCCCGACGAAGTTGAATTGTGACACTTGCTGCGCGGTTCCTGTCACCGCGCCTGCGGCGTTGCGCACGGCCACGGTGTTTACAAAATACACCCCTTGGCCACCTACCCGGTAGGGGTAGTTCTTGAACTTCTGATGGAATGCAGTGACATTCGCGCGGACCTTGCCGCCGAACAGTGTGCTCTTGAAGCCAACCTCGTAGGACTTCGAGGTTTCAGCCGGCAGGTTGACGAAGCTCTGTTCGAGGGCTGACTGGGCGAGGTTGAAATCGCCCACCACATTGATCCCGGGCCTCCAGGAACTACCTGTGCTGGCGTAGACCATCAGGCTTGGTGTGAAGTTGTGCTTCACCGAAGCAGCGTAGATCCACTTCTTGGCGTCTTGACCATCGACTGCGATTGTCCTGCCATTGACGATCGTGGCATTTGTCGAGGTGTAGTCGATATGCCGCAGCCCGCCCGATACTTCCGTATCGGCACCGATGTGTGCGGTGAGATTGCCGAAGAACGACTTCTCGTGCGATTTGCCCCGGCGCTCCACTGGTGTGTAGACGACCGTGATGAGACGCCCGCTCGGAAGGCCAAGGGCAGTGGGACTTGTAAGCTCGGTCGGCGCACTGTTCTTGTAGTCGAAATAGCCGGCTGCGTAGTCGATGAAGCCGAAGAGGCGGCTGTCGTTTTGAAGCCGAACTTCATGCGATGTCGAGGAAGGGTGGGAATACGTGGTCTGGAGAATATCTCCGGGAAAGAAATTGGCGCCGTCCTGGTTCGTCGTCGACGAAATCTTCTGCGTGTAGTGCTGACCTTGGTAGATCAGGACCTGGCCCAGCGCAGAGGCTTCGGCGCGCCAGTTGTAGATGTCGTACACCTGGCGGATGACCCGCGGGTCCTCCTGATTCGAGCGGCGATCAGCTGTCGAGATGTAGACCGGGCTGGCCGGCGCATTGGAATTGACCTCGTTGAACGAGGCGACTTGGTCGTAGGCATAGGATACGCGGTCCAGTCGCTGGTAAAGCGCTTCGGCCCTGAACCAGTCGGTGGGCTGCACGAGAGCCGAAATACGGCCGCTCTTGGTGCGTGCGAAGGGATCGCGGCCGGGACCGATCGGGCGGACGCGATCGCCGTCGCTTTCATCCCAGACACCGGCCGCACGGATAGCGGCAACACCTTCGATGATAGGCAGGTTGAGCGCGCCCTTGAAGTTGAGCGTGCCGATGTTGTTGGCCGTCATGTCGGCCACGCCGCCAAAGGAGAACAGGTCCGGCTTCTTGGCGCCCACGGTGATGGAACCAGAGGGGGCGGCGCGTCCGCGCAAGGTGCCCTGCGGACCACGCTGCACTTCGATCTGACCGATGTCGTACATCTGCTGGAGAATGACGCCGGCGGTTATCGGTGCATCGTTGAAATAGAATTCGACCGTGGGGTTATTGCCGCTTGCGGTGATGTCGAAGTTGACGCCGCGCAGGCGCGCATTGCCACCGGTACCGTTCGATTCGGTGGTAAGCTGAAGACCGGGGACGATCGACGAGACTTCCTTGAAGTCACGTAGATTGAGTTTGCCGACTTCTTCGGATGTTACCGTATCGATTACAGCAGGTACATCCTGAACATCTTCGTCACGGCGGCGCGCCTGAACGATGATCACGTCCGCTGCTTCAGCCCCTGAAACACTTGCGGATGCGTCCTGCGCCATCGCCGGCGCCGTGTAACCTGTGATGGCGGCCGTGCACAGCCAAAGCCCATGAAGTTTCATAATCCCCTCCCTTTTTTTTGTTTGCTTCGTTTGATTAATCTAACGCGATCTGTGCGGAGTCAATTTCTCTGCCTGTGGCAGTTACCACCTAGGAATGTATTCGCTGTGGCGATGTTTTGTTTAAGAGAGGCGATGCCAACAGATCGGCGGAAATTGAAAATACAGTATACCGACGGTGATTGGTTCCTCAGCCGAGCGGTGGACTTTAGCCTGAAAAGAAATGATTTTTTAGGCGGACATTTCGACCGTTCGATCCATCGCTCGCTGAATGGAAGTCATTTTGCATAGCAATTTACGTCGCCATGGATTGAATGGGTTTGGTTCACTTCGATTAGGGCAGTTCGCCGCGATATATTGCGCGAGCTAAACCGACGGGCCCGAAGCGCTCTCGATCAGAGCCACCCCTTCGGCAGGCAGATCGAGCGTCAACTGGCGATTGGCATCCAGCCTGGAAAGCACTGCAGCAGGCAGCACCGCCGCAGAGCGCAAGGCCGCGATCTGCGCACTGGTGGGAAGCTTGGGCGAACCCATTGCGCGCCAGGCGGGAAAAGGTGATCCACGGAACTGGTCGACCTGCGTAACGCGCACTTTCTGGCCGGGCTTCATGCCTTCGATCGCTACGACCATCCGCTTGCCGGAGCCGACGACATCGCGTTTGGCGTCCGCTCCGGGAATGCCGGCGGCCTGAGGCACTTCGGCAAGGTTCCAGACAAGCGCGGCGAACGATCCGTCTTCCCTGCGTGAAGCCAAAGCTGGTCCGTCCGCAAGGAGACGGCGCGAACCAAGCGCGTGCAACAGGCGGTATGTGTTGTAGCCGGGCCTGGGGATGCCGCGCAGGAGCAGGGCCCAGCCCATCGCGCCGTCCTGAAGCAGATAGTCGGTCGGGCCAAGTTCTTCGTAAGTGCCGCTCAGTACCCAGTGAGACATCATCTGCGCCTGGCCCAAAGCCTGGGTCAGAACGTGGGCTATCATCGCGGGGCTGTCGGCGGACCATTCGTTGACATAGAGCGGCAGGTCAGGATGCCGGCTGGCCGAGATGGTCTGGCGCGCGCCCCTTATGGCGGCGGGGATCACATCGTTCACGGACATTCGCGGGCCGTCCCGTTTGGCGCCCATTTCCCCGGCGTAGCTATGCGTGGAGACAAAATCGACCGGTGCGTTTTCGCTTGTGCAGAAGTCGAGGAATTCCGGAAGCCACTTGGCGCCCGAAGTCACCGGGCCTCCTACCTGGAGGCGGGGTGACACCGATTTCACGGCGACGGCAGCATGCTTGTAGAGCTGAAAATAGTCGGCCTGCTTGCCGGTGAAGAAGAACGGTAGATCAGGCTCGTTCCAGACCTCGATCGGCCACTGGGCAACTGTATCAATGCCATATCGGCCGACTATAAAGCGGGTGAATTCGCCGATGAACGCGCCCCAGGCCTCGAACGACTTGGGCGGCGTGATGTTGCCCTTGTAGAAGCCGAACTGCGCCGTTCCCGATGCCAGTTCGCTCGGCATGAAGCTCAGCTCAACGAAGGGCGAGAGACCGCGATCCACCAGGCCGTCGTACACTTCGGCGACATTGTGGAAGTTGGCGGTTCCCGAGCGATGCTGCGGATATCTGGTCAGGACACCGAGTTCGTCGTTCAGGATGCCATGAAAGCGCACCTGCCTGACCCCGATTTCCTGTCTGGCGCGGTCAATGTCCTGCCGCCAGCTTTCCCTTAGAGTGATGGCAGCGCGGTCGGAACCGACGCAGCTCCATATATGGGGCAGGGGGCCCACATCCTCGCGCGAGCGGATGCGAACGGACAGGTGTTCCGCAGGCAAAGCTGCGAACGCGGGAAAGGAGGCCGCGCCGATGGCAAGGGCCGATCCAGCCATGAAGCTCCGCCGGCCAAACCGGCTATCGTCGTAGTTCATCGCACTGGTTCCATATTCAGGATTGCGAGCCATTCGCCTGGACCGGTCTCGTCGATTGCCAGGCCGGGCCTCGCCGCCGCCTGCGCGTGCAGCCGCGCCGCGAGCGGTTGCAACTTCGGGTCGAGCTTGGCCGCCATCGCGAACAGCTGTTGCGATGTCGCCGGATCCCAAGGCTTGTTCTGGTACGTCGACCCGCCGGCGGCGGCCCTCTGCCGGTCATAGGGCACGACCGATTTGACGAACTCCACATGCAACTGCTGTCCGCTGGCGAACACGCCAAGCCAATCGAGCGTGCGCGGGAGACTCCTTCCTTCGCTTCCTCGGTAGCCGTACCAGTCCGCGCCATGGGACTGGGCGGCTAGTGCAGCCATGAGCTGAGAGGAAAGGCTGTAATTCACGTAATGAAGCGCGTCGCGCTGCGCGAAGTCGAGCGTCGATCCATCGGGCCTGAGATTGGCTTCGACCTGCCGTTCGAAAAGGGTATTCGCGCGTGTGATGAGCCCGGCATCGCCGATCTGATAGGCGGCCAGGGTCGCGAGCTTGATGCGATGGCTTTGCCAGTTGTTTGTTAGCGTCGGCTTGATCGGCACGTCGCCGGTCTCCATCGCCGCGATATATCCGCTCGCCATCTTCCGCAGGAATGAATCGACTTTTGCGCGGGTGGCGGCCGGCGCGCTGCGCTCGACAAGATCATAGGCAAGGATCAGCTTGTCGAAGCGTCCCTCGTCGATCGGATTGAATGAGGGTTCGTAAACCGAAACCCAGGCGTCGATGTAACGGATCGCCTGCCGTAGAAAGGTCTTTTCGCCGGAGAGGCGCCAGGCCAGAGCCAGATCGAACATTGCTTCCATGTCGCGAAGACTGCTCTTGTCCGCCTCGATCTGTGCTGTGCTTGCCGCAGCCTGGGCAGTGACGCCCGGCGCATGCGCCTGGCCGGAACTGATGCCTTCGATGTGGATGTGAGTGGCAGGGCGCGGTTTCTGCCGCAGGAAGGTGCGGGCCCGGGATTCGACTGCCTCCTTGAGCCCGGCATCGACTTTGCCACTGGCGAAATCCGGTCCAAGCAGGGCGTATCCCGCCAGGGCGCGGTTCTCGTGTGCATCAATCGGTCCAGACCCCACAACGGCGAACAGGGCCACCGCCGCCGCCAGAGTGACCCGGCGCCTTTGGATGATAAGCAGTCGGAGCGATCCCGGCCTCAATTTCCCGCGTTGCATGGTTTGCCCTTTCCGGCTCACCGACAGGCCGGGTTTTGTGCGCCCGGAACTTGCACGAAGCTGATGCTGGTAGCCGGCAGCTTGACGGCGCCGCCCGCCACGAGTTGCGGACGCAGATCGGGTATCCTGTCGCCCTGACCCAATTCGAGAGTACGTCCGTTGAGAGCAACCGATTTGCCCTGAAGCTCAGGTGCTGTCAGCGTGTAGACCTGCGCGTCGGCTCCGGCCTGCAACGCCTCTTCTTTGCGGCCTGCGTTGACTGCAACGAGCGTGACGCCGCCTTTGCGCTGCGGCGAACAATGGGCGTAGATGTGAAGCCCGGGCGTTTCGAAACTGCCGGTGCCAAGTACGGTAGTCCCGACCAGACGCTTCCACAGCAGCGCTGCCCAGTAGTTGGGGCGCGGGGCAAAGGTTTCAGGTTCGAGCAAACCGTAGTTGCCGCCGACGAGCGTCTGATGGAAAACCATGCTGGCGCCCAGCTTCGCAAGGCGGCCGAGCTGGTCGACATAGCGGAACGTATCGACGAAAGTCGCGCTCCAGGGCGCGCCGCTGCAGGCCGCTCCCGCAGTCTCGGTGTTCCAGATCGGCGCGCCAGGTGCATAACGATCCCGCAGTGCCTTGTGATCGAGAAGCGATTTTTCCGTGCGCGCAAACCACGGGTCGGTCATCGATAGTTCAGGGGTGGTGCTGACGGGGGTATTCGGCGGCGCGCACCGCGGTGCGACGGCCGGGTAGAAGTGATAGGAAACTACATCGAACCGGGGCTTCGGATCGCCCGCCAGCAGATCCGCTGCAGTAAGATTGCCTGGCAGCGGAAGGTTGGCGACAACGACGTCGCCCGGCCCCACGATCTTCATCTTCGGCAGCGTGCGGGCCGCAAAGGCGCGGAAGGCAACCTGATCGCGGGCGAACCAGGCCCCGTCGTACCCCTTGGGCGCGCCGCCGTAGTTGGGAAGGTTGGGCTCGTTGAACAGTTCCGCAGCATCGATCTCGCCCTTGATGCGGCGGGTATACGCCGCCAGAGGCGCGGCCTGCAGCGGCGTCCACGTTCCCTTCGCGTCGCGAACGGCGGAATTGACCGTGAAGGACATCAGCAGCTTTGCATCGACTGCGCGGGCGAAGTCGATCACGCCCTTCCACTGCGCGCGGCTTAGCACGGTGTTATAGCCGGTCGGCGGAGAGGCTAGTACGGGTTTATCGTCATCCTGGAAGAAGACCGAGTTGGCCGAGGTTCCGCTGGTGCGCAGATAAGCAGGGCCCAGCGCGCGGGCCAGGGTACGAATGCGCCGATTATAGAGGTCCAGCGGCCGTTCTAGCTTCACGCCGCTCATCACCGTATCGACGCGGGCGTCGCTGCCTTCTTTCGCGTCGGGCTTGGCGGCGGGGGGTGGCATTCCCGTGATCGCGATAAGATCGAGATTGTATGCCTGGTAGCGGGCATCGATCTCGCCGATCCGCGGCATCTTCGCCGGCGCGGCGATAAAGTCCCGAGCATTCACGGGCACGCAGGGGCTGACCGCGAGAGCGAAAATGCTCGCGAGCGCGGTTGGCCTGGACAGGGGCGAACTCATCCTTTTCTCCCAAACCGTTTTTCAGCGCATTGTTGAATGGACCGTGTGCGCTGTGTGTCGTGACACTCGCCAGAGAGGCGTGCGGCGTCAATTTAATATACCGGTGGTATGATTATATCGCAGTGGCGCTTGCCCGGCAGGGTTATTCCGGCGAACAACGGGCGAAGGCGCAGACAGAAGGGCGAGATGGCAGCGGCGACAGGCGAAAACGGCGTAAGCGGAGCCACGGCTGTTGCCGGCGGGGCTCAAAGATCGCGTGGCCGGCCCTCGCGCAAAGAGGCCGAGGCGATCGACCGCAGTGTTCTTGAGGCTGCAAGGGAGAGTTTCCTTGCCCACGGCTTCACGGCAACGACGATGGACGCGATCGCCGCCAGGGCGGGCGTGACGAAAGCTACGCTCTATCAGCGCTATGACGACAAGGTCGCGATGCTCCGCGCGGTACTGCATGAACGGGTGGCGGCATGGTCCGCAGTCTCCGACCGACGCGCCGTTAATCGCGGGGACACTCTCGACAAGCGGCTGGAACACTACGCTCGGTCGATCACTCGCTGGAGCCGGGACCCGGAAGTCCGCTCGTTCGGAGAATTGATCCGCGAATGCTGGGGAACGGCCCGCGCCGTGGCAGAAGAAATGCAGACGATCCGCGTGACGCGCATGCTCGACGTCATCGAGAAGGACATCCGCGAATTTGGTCCGAAGGCTGGTGTGACGGCTGCCAACCCCCGGTTGATTGCCGAACTTTTTCTCGGAATGATCGGCGGTGTTCATCGCTACCTTGAGGACTCCGGGCAGGCGGACGACGCGGCGATTGCACAACTCTGCCTCGATCAGGCGGTGAACATATTTGTCGCCGGCAAATCCGCTTGGTGACGAGGCGCATGGATCTGGCGGTCGGTGGGGGCCACTGCGCTGAAGCCCTGCGGCAGAAGGGTAACAACCGCCACGGTCATAGTCCGCCGATGGGTGCGCACGCGTGTTGACACGTATCACGCCATGGTGACGGTCACCCGGCTAGCCTTGAGCCCCGCGCTTCTGGCGTGGACTTTCACCGTCCCGCGCTGGCCGTTCCCGCGAACGATCAACAGCGCCCGGCCGCGATAGCTTTCTGCATTAGCGGACTGGAAGGACCCTGTTGCTAGGGGGTTGGCGCTACCGAAGGCGGCCAGGGAGGCTGGCCCGTCGATGGCCAGGTCGACGCGCCGCTGGTCATCGGGGAGGACGCGGCCCTGTGCGTCGACGATTTCGATCCGGAAATAGCTCAATGCGCCGCGCCCCGCGCCCCCTTCGCTGCGTTCCGGAACGACCCGAACGCTCGCGGCAGGACCCACCGTTTCGAGCACTTTGTGGGCAATGCGGCGCCCGTCGCGGTAGCTGAAGGCTTCCAGCTTTCCGGGGGCATAGGCAATCTGGAACTCGGCCCGGCGGCGATCGGAAGGGCCAAGCCCTTTCGACCCGACAAGCCTGCCGTTCAGATGGACTTCCACCGTGTCGCCTGCGGCATGCACGACGACGCCAAGCATCCGTTCTTCGGACCCGGGCCAGCTCCAGCTTGCCAGTTCGTCCGGCCAGCCCCAATTGGAAACGTATGCGAACGTACCTTCCGGACCGGGCCGCTGAACCGAGACTTCCAGACCGCTGACGCCCCATACGACGTCGCGGGCAAGCGAGGAGGCCTTTTGCTCGCCGATGATGTCAATGTCGCCGCACCAGGCGTTGACCCAGGGAAAGCCGGGGAGATAGATCGGGTACGCGCCGTTCTTCAGGCGGGCGGTGGCTCCGATCCCCGCTTCGCCAAGGTAGTCCATGGCTGTCCAGAGGAATTCGCCCAGAAAGTACGGCTCCTCGTCCTGCAAGGCTTGGTAATCGTAGAGATCCCGCGCGAACGTCTCGGATGCGTAGACGACGCGTTCCGGGTGGACGGCTTGTTCTGCCGCGATGTCTTCGAGGCGATAGTTGTATCCAGGCACTTCCAGAAACACGGTGGAGGCATTGTCCACCTTTCCGGCACGGCCCGGGCGCGCCGTATCGGCTTCGGCTATCAGTTGGCCGCCAAGGACACCGTTCAGCCCGGCGGTGACTGGTCTGGTAGGATCCAGGTGCTTGACGGCGTTGGCAAGCGTCCACTGCCATTTGACGCCTTCGTCGGTGGACCGGAACGGGATTTCGTTACCGATGCTCCACATGATGACTGAAGGGCTGTTCCGGGCGGAGCGGACCATGGCGTCGATCACCGTGTGCCAGTGCTCGGGGAACTGCTGGGCGAAGTCCTGGGGTTCCTTGCCAATGTGCCAGGCGTCGAACGCCTCCTCGATCAGGAACATGCCGAGCCGGTCGCAGGCCTCTCGCAAGCTGCGGGACGACGGATTGTGCGACGATCGAATGGCGTTGAAGCCACGCGCCTTGAGCAGGCGCAAGCGGCGTTCGTCCGCGTTCGGGTAGGCGCAGGCCCCCAGCAGTCCGTTGTCATGATGAAGACAGCCGCCCTTGAGCTTCACCCGCTCGCCATTGACCGTCATTCCTTTCGCCGCGTCGAAGGCAACGATGCGGATGCCATAAGGCTGGACCAGACGGTCGAGGGCGACCCCGGCTCTAACGAGTTCGGTTTCCAGCGAATAGAGTTCGGGGCGCGCCGCCGACCAGAGGCGAGGGCCGCGAAGGTGCAGTGACTGCCTGGTCACCGTCGTCGCTGGCGTGCTGACCTCCACTGCGATGCGGCCGTCCGGCTCGACGAGGCGGGATATGAGGATGTCGCCTTTCTCGGGCCCCACCACCTCGCTCGATAGGTCTACCACGGCGCGCCCGTTTTCAAGCTTGCTGGTCCAGGCCGTAACGCCCCAACGCTCAACCCTGGAGGTTGGATGAAGCACATCTAGTTCCACCGAGCGATAGAGGCCCGAACCCGAATACCAGCGGCTGTTGCGGCCGAGATTCTGTACGCGCACGGCGATCACGTTGTCGCCCGACCGATCGAGGTATGGCGTCAGGTCCAGCGCAAATGGCGTGTAACCCGAGACGCTGCCGCCCACGCTTCGGCCATTGAGCCACACATCCGTCTTCAGGTAGGCAGCATCGAAGACGATCTCGATCCGGGCGTCGGAGGGGTAGGAATCGACCCGGAAATGCTTGCGATACCAGCCTTCGCCGCCGTTGGTGAAGCCGGTCGCGGTCCCGCCGATGGAGCGCTTGTCGAACGGTCCGACAACGGCGCCGGGTGTCTGCCCGGGCTGGTCCTCGATGCTCCAGTCGTGCGGCAGGTCGACCAATCGCCAGCCGGTGTCGTCCCACGCCCGGTTTTCGGCGCCGGTCTGTTCTCCGAGCATGAAACGCCAGTCTTCGTCGAAGGGCTGGCGGCGTCCGCCGGGTTCAGCGGCTGGCCGGCCTTGCGAATGTGCCGCACCGGCCTTGATGGCGATGCCGCCCATGGCCGTCACTGCAGCCATAACGAGCACGTTTCTTCTGGGTGTCGAAAGAAAGTCGCTTGCCATCACCGTTCACCAAGCGCCTTCAGTTTCTGATCGATGCGATCGAGGGCATCGGACTTCACCACGCCGAACTGGAGGAGCGAGCGAAACGAGAAGTTGCCGAGATGGGGCTTGATCATTTCATTGCCGACGCGCGCCTCGACATTGGGGATCTCCGCCTTGACGACGGCCCATGCCTGGGGGATCGCCTTCAGGTCGGCGATGGCCGTGTCCTTGGTATCGAGCAATCCGGGCAGCCGCCGCGGCATCACGAACGCGCGCGCGGGTGGATATAGCGGAGCATCCATTGCTGATGTAATCCTTGTCAGTGTTCGGCGCGAAGATGGGAGAGCGATCGGCAGCGGGCCCGGAATTCGTGCGGCTGCCTTGGCAACTGCGCGGATCTGCCGTTCACTTCTTGGGCGATAGCTTGGCGAGATCGGCATCGATCGCCGCCAGCTTCGCATCAGTGATCTGGTCGGCCGAATACTGCTGGATGACCTTGAGAGTCATGCTTCGCGCCATGTCGATCTGGTCGCTGTTGACGATATCGGGGAGATGTTTCGCAAGAATTGCCTTGGCTTCCGGGTCGTCCAGAAGCGTGCCGATATCGGTATCCTCGGCTGTGTATCGCGGCGCGGCCGCAATGGTATTCGGCGCGGTTGCAGCCGTTGGCGGTGCAGCCGCCTGCGCCCCTGCACCGGCGGACAGACCTGCGGAGACAACCGCGATGACCAAATATGCGCGCATCCTTTTATCCTCTCAAAGCTCACGTTTCTTATTGGCAGAAGCCGCTCTGCTCGGTAGATTTTAATGTACGATCCGTACATATATGGTTCGCAAGGCGATTGCTATTAGTTTTACCTAGCTTCCCCGAGCGCGTCATTTGACGGTCACGCGAACCCTTCCGAGATTCTGGATACGGCCAAATGCGGTCTTCCTGTCGCCATCGCGTTGGGAGATGCCGCGCAGCGCAGGGAAGTACGTGCCCGGCGTGTCGAACTTGTGCGTGATGGTGACGGTGGCAGTCCTGGCGTTCGGCTTGACTTCGGACTGGCCGGTGAAGGTGCCCGCGCCTTCGAAATCCCATTCCGCCGCGATGATGGTGCCGGCGCCCGGTGGTACTTCGATCGTGCCTTTGAACGTCACGGTCTGGCCGGCGCTGATATCCGCACGCTCGCCGCCATTGGCCTTGAGCGAGACCACCGGCTGGATGCCGCGGCGCGCCGCAGCGGTTGGCGGTACGATGATCTGGCCGTCATCGTATCGGTAGCTCGTCGAGGCCGGCGGGGCGATGCCCTTTTCCGCCCAGAGCGCCACGTCGCGCAGTGCCTGGTTGAGGACGGGCACATAGCTGACGGTATGGATCGCATCCTCCTGCGTATCGCTGTCACCGTGCAGGGCGTGGTCGGTGAACCATAGGCGGAAATGATCGTCGGCTTTCGCGCCGAAGTGCTTTTCGACCCGCGCACGGTACCAGTCGGCCGACCAGGGATAGGCCTCGCGGTCCCACAGGGATTCGACGAGGATCATCTTGCCCTCGAAGTTGCCTTCCGGAACCGAGCCTGCCGTGGCCTTGGTGAAGAGCGGGCCCAGCAGCATCGGGCGCTGCGGATAGATCGGCTTGCCGTCCGGCCCGCGGAACTGGTCCCAGACCTTGAATTCAGGTCCCGGCACCTGGTGGCGATGGTAGGTCTGCGCGGCCAGGAAGTTGCTGTTGTCGACCTGCACCTCGTCGCCGTTGGCCAGCTTCGCGGCCACCGTGGGATCGACGATCCCGAACACGGCGGTGTCGCCCTCGATCCGGCTCAGGGTCAGCCGCGCCCCCTTGGCTGCGCCGGACAGGACGATAAGGTCGCCGCCGAGGAACTGGATGGCCGGAGGCGTCGACGAGAGGCGCACGGCGACGACATATTGCGCCTCCTTGCCTTGCATGGCCGCGAAACTATCGTCGACGTTGCCCTTGGTCTTGCCGTTGGTGACGCTCGTTTCGAGCTTCTGGCGCTGGGCGTCCGCGCCGGTCACCAGCGCGGCGATCGTCGCCTTGTGCTGCATCCGGTAGCCCACGAAGCTTTCGGGGTGGTCAAAGCCGTAGTATCCAGGTTTGGTCCAGAAGTCGGTGAAGTAGCCCGGGTCGGCCATGACCACGCCGCCGTAGAGCGCCGCGAAGCCGTGGATGCCCATCGTCTTCCATCCGAACCATGATTGCAGCGGAAATCCCATGCGCGTCACTTCGTGAAGCGCTGCGGCCTGTTCGGTGTTCAGTCCGGCATAGGGATCGCCGCTGCCGCCCGGCTCCATGGCATCGACGATCTGGGGGAATTTGTCGGCCAGCAGACGCATCGCATGCATGCGTATCGTGAAGCTGTTGGGGATCGCCATGCTCGAACCCAGGACATGCGGGACCGCACCGTCCCAGACGCCGCGCGTGTTCTCCATCGAGCCGACAGTGCGGTAGGCGCCGCCGCTGCCGCCATAAGCATAGCCGTATGGCCGTTTGCCGCCGTACATCTGCAAGGCGACCACGCGGGAATACTGGGCCGCTGCGGCATTGGCGCGGTAGGCGCCGATCGTCGGGTCCTTGGACCCGAAGCCGGCCACCGCCGGACCGCCGCCATTAGTCTCTACAAAGTATCCGCCGCTGCCGATCGAGAAGGCGATCTTGTCATTGGCCGGCGACGTCGGTTGTTGGGCCAGGTTCTCGTTGTCTGGAGCGGGCGTGAAGTGCTGGAAGAACCGGCCCTGGTACTGCTCCTTGGGCGGCAGATAGAACGAGAAGCGCGTGTCGGTGCCTTTGAACCCGCCGTGCACGTAGCGGTGGCGAACCGGCGCATCGCGCCATTCGTCCACGTCGATGTAGGGCTGCGCGAACAGAGGGTCGGGAGCGGGATTGGAGGCGTTGGCGGCGGAAGTCGCGGTCGGCTTGGTCACTGCATCGGCCGTCGATCCCTGCGCGGCGGAGGACCCGAGGATCGCGGCGGAGACGAACGCGAGCTTCAGGTATGTGGCGGTTCTGTCGTTGGTTTCGGTCTTGTCGCAGGCGCGTTTCATGAAAAGCTCCGTATTTTCAGGATAGTGCAGTGGGTCGTCGGTGCCTGTCGGATCAGGCTGCGACGCACTTTGCGTAAGTCAGAATTTCTTGCTGATGCCGAACTGGAACACACGCCCGATGCTGGTGACAGCATAGCCATCCAGCGAGTTCAGCGAGCCATTGTATGGCGGCGGGTCCTTGTCGAACAGATTGTCGACATTGAAAGTCAGCGCTAGGTTTTCCATCAGGCCGCTGCCCTTGAAGTCGTACTGGGCGAACAGGTTGATGGTGTCGTAGGCCTTGATCCGCGACTGGTTCAGGTTCGATGCAAGCGGGGCGACGTTCCATCCGCCAAGGTGGCGCCAGGTGGCCTGGGCCCGCAAGTTGCCGATGTTGGTTCCCAGCGTGCTCGAGACGATGAAGCGGGTCTGCGCCTTGACCGTATCGACGAAGGCTGCGCCCGCAACGGATTGCTCCTTGCGGTTGAGGACGTAGTTGCCGTTCACCTGCACGTAAACCGAGCCGAAGCCGGTGGACTGGTCGTAGGCCAGCGCGAAGTCCAGGCCATCGGTGTTGACTGCGGCAAGGTTGGTGCGGCGGCCATCCGCGATCGAATAGACCTGTCCTGGCGTGACGGTGTAAGGGGAAACCGCCGCAAGCCCGTCGGGCACTTGCGATGCCAGCGTGTTCACTTGCGCGATGGTCGGGTTCATGACGTAGTTGCCGGTGAACAAGGTGTAGAAGACCGAGGGGTTGAACACTGGGGGAATGTCGATCAGGTCCTTGAACCGGATATTGTAGTAATTGAGCGAGGCGACGAACCCTGGCAGCGAGGGCGGGGCGATCTCGAAACCGGCCGACCAGGTCTTGGCCTTCTGCGGCTTTAGGTTGTTGCCGCCGCCGCCCAGGAAGATCTGGGCTTGGCCGGGCAGGGGCGCCACCGCAGGGTTGGCGAAAAGGATGAACGGGAAGGCGAAGATCGTCGCCGGTGCGGCGTCGGCGCCGTCCGCCAGGCTGGGGGCCTGGAACGATTTGCCCCAGCTCCCGCGCAGTTTCACGCCTTCGAGCGGCTCGTAAGTCAGTCCGAACTTGGGATTGAAGGTCCCGCCGAAGTCGCTGTAATGGTCGTAGCGTCCCGATGCCGAAAGGCTCAGCGAGTACATTCCTGCGCTGCGGTTGCCGTCCCCGAACACCGGGACCTGAACCTCGCCGAAGACGGCGGCAATGCGCCTGCTGGAGTTGGTCAACGGAAGATCGGCCACCGTGCTCGCGCTGACGGTGCCGTCGATCCGGGACTCGTACTTTTCGTAGCTGTATTCGCCGCCGACCGCGATCTTGACGTCGCCGCCGGGGAGATGGGCCAGACTGCCGTCGACGACCACGCGGGTGTTGATCATCTCGTTCTTGCCCAGGCCATAGTCGAGAAAATTGGAGACGAGCGGCAGGACTGCGGAATTGGCGGGGTTCGACAGGTTGTAGGGATCGAAGTTGCCCGTCAGCACCAGTGTGGAGAGCGTACCGTCATCGATCTTCTGGTTCATCACCTCGGAACGGCCCCGCCCGTAGTTACCCAGCCAGCGCAGCTGCCAGCCGCTGCCAAGATCCGCCGACATGGACGGCGTGATGCCCCAGGTCTCAAGCGCTGTACGCTGGCTGGTGCGCGCGCCCAGGACCGAGGAAAAGTCCATCGAGACCGACTGGGCCTGGAAGCTGTTGGCGTCCCCGGTATTGCGGTAATAGGGATTGAACACCGTGCCGGGGACGAAGGGGTTGATCGGCGCGATCGTGGCGGTGGCGGTGATCGGTCCGCCGTCACCCTTGTTGACGCGGTTCATGTAGAACGCGCGCACGTCGAACGTGATCGGACCGCCGGAGTCGAGCGAAAGCCCCGCGAAAACCGAATGCCGCTCTTCGCTGGGATAGAATGTGCGGGCATCGCTGACATCGCAGCGGTTGCCGGTCCCACGCGTCAGGCCGGGCAGGGCGTAGACCGCTGCTCCGATAGAGACATTGCCCGCGCCGCAGGTGAGGTCGAAGGGAAGCCCGTTCGTGTAGTCGAGACGGCGCACGTAATCGCGGTCGCGGCCATAAAGCGAGTCGTGCCAGGCATAGTCATAGCTGACATAGACCGAGGCGGTGTCCCAGGTCTTGCCGACGGTGACATCGGCGTTGAGGGACTGATAGTCGTCCGCAAAGCCATAGCGGGCCTTCGCCTCGATGCCATCGAAGCGCTTGCGCGTGATGAAGTTGATGACGCCGCCGACAGCATCGGCGCCGTAGATCGACGAGCCGCCGTCCAGCACGATCTCGACCCGCTCGATGGCGCCGGGCGCGATCGCATCAGGATCGGGAACGGTCTGGCGGACGCCCATGCCGGGCAGGCGATGGCCATCGACCAGGATCAGGGTCGATGATCCCCCGCCCGACGTCCCCGGAAGGTTGCGCAGGTTCGGCCGGTTGATGGTGATCTGGCTCGAACTAATGGCCGATACGATGGGCGCGGAATCGTACGAGGCGGTCTGGGGAACGCTGGCGAGGAGCTGTGCGGTGGAGTTGGCGCCCACTGACGTAATCGCCTGCGCATCGAGAGAGACCGTTTGCGAACCGGCCGGCGCGACGCCGCGCAGCAAGGTGCCCGTTACGATGATCTCCTGAATTTCCTTCTCGCTCAGCGGCACGTCACCAGCCTGATCCGGGCCAGCCTGAGGCGCGGCCTGTGCGAGTGCGGCTATTGGTGCGAGTGCGATCATCGAGACGCCGATCAGCGCGCACTGACGGATGGATCCGAAGGTCCTTTTCATGCTCTCTCCCCTGCATGGCACCTGCGGATTGTTTCCGGGTTGCCTTTCCATTCCCCAGCAACCGCTGTCGTTCTGGCGACAGTCGAAAGCGCTGGGGCCCTAGGGGTGGCAGATTCGGACGGGCTTGTCTTGTTAAAATTTTAGAGACTAAAATAAATAGATCCAAATCGGTATTGCCGGGGCGGATTAATTGGCCGATGGAAAGTGCATGCGTCTTTCGGATCAGGAATATAACCGTCTGCTCCTGCTCAAGAAGTTGCGGGCGAGCGAGCCGGTCGCCCGTACGGACCTTGTCGCACTGACGGGGCTGACGGGGGGGACGATCACCGCCATCACCGCTGATCTCGTCAATCGCGGCATCGTGATCGAGGAGAAAGTCGCGTCCAGTTCACGCGGTCGCCCCCGCGTCAATTTGCGGATCAATCCCAGCGGCAAGTACGTAATTGGCACAACCGCAACGGGTGATGGCCATGCCTTGACGGAAATCGTCAACCTGAGAGGCGAAAGTCTGGGCGTTTCGACAGCAAAGCTCCAGACGGCAACGCGGATCGAAGATCTTGCCGGGCAATTCGCTGCGGTGCTTGAGAATGCGATATCCGGTTGGCAGGTCCGGCGCGAAGACATTTTTCGCATCGGAGTGGGATTGCCCGGCATCGTCGACAGCCGGACCGGTAGTGTCGAACAGATCGTTACCTACGAGCCCGGGCCATGCGATTTCGGCGGCATCGTTTCACGCGCCCTGGGCATCCCCACTCTGGTCGACAACAACATCAACCTGCTGGCACGCGCAGAGCATTGGTACGGGGCAGGGGCCCATGCCGGTGATTTCACGCTCATCAATGTCGATCTTGCTATCGGTGCAGCGCTCTACAGGGGAGGACAACTGATCAGCGGCGCGCATGGTATTGCTTCCGAGTTCGGGCATACCAAGATCGTGCCTGACGTCGGACGCACCTGCTTCTGCGGGGCCCGTGGCTGCCTTCAGGCCTATTGTTCGGTTCAGGCGATCATCGAGCAATCGTGCGAGCGGCTGGGCCGCGTGCCGCCGTCCTACGACGGCATGAACGCCTGCTTTGACGAGTTGCTGCGCGAACATGCGGCCGCCGAAATCGACATCTGGCCCGTACTCGAACAGGCCAGCCACTATCTGGGCATCGCAGTGGCCAATCACATCACGATGCAGGACCCGGAAGCTGTCATCATCCTGGGCCCGCCGGTGGCGATGATGGACAGGCTGCGCGGCACCTTCTTCGCCGCTTTGGAGCAGAACACGTTCCCTGCCCTGCGGCGGCGGACCAAACTTCACTTCAAGTTTTCGGACAAGAGCGCCTATGCGCGCGGCGCGGCGGCAATGGTCCTTGAGCACGTTTACGCAACCTCGTGACAGGCCGTTCGAGCATGATTTTTCGGAAAAATTTCACGGCAAGGGACGGGTGGTACATCTTTCGGTGAAAGTGAAATCCACGACGGTCGGCTTGCGGGCCTCCTTGACTGGTTCCTCCAGCAGTTCGACGGCGCGTTTCGCCATGATTTCCACGTTCTGGTCGATGGTGGTCAGACCATAGGCGGGCCAACGCGCGGCCGGGATGTTATCGAAACCCACGACCTGCGCATCGGCAGGAATGACCAACCCGCCTTCGAGGCGCAAGGCGTCGATCACCCCGATCGCTGTCAGGTCGTTGACGCAGAAGATGCCGTCGGGTCGCGGCGATGCCGCCAGCATCTCCCGTCCTGCAAGCAGACCGCCGCCGTGATCGAGGTCGCCGGACAGGCAGAGCGGGGCGGGCAGTCCTGCAGCCTCGATGGCGGCGCGGTATCCCTGCTGGCGAGCCCGGGATGCGATGCTGTCGGCACCGACGTAGGCGAGGCGCCGCGCCCCGCGCGCGATCATCATGTCGGCAGCGGCGCGGCCTGCGGCGGCGTTATCGATCTCGACGACGTGGATGTAGTCGGTCATGATGCCCGAGTTGAGCGTGACTACCGGGATGCGATGTGCCGAAATCGCATCTGCGGCATCCTGCGACAGGATCGACAGGGCACTGACGACGCCGTCCACACGGTAACCGACGAGTTCGCCGACCACTTCATCGAGGGCGCGGTCGCTTTCGCCCTGCACCAGCATGATCCGCTTGCCGGCGTCCTGGAGCGCGCGTGAAAAGGCTTCGAGCGTCGCGGCATGAAACGGGTTGTAGGCGCCGCCGATGACCAGGGCGATGATGCCCGAGCGGCCCTGCACCATCATGCGCGGTAGCAGGTTTGGCTGGTAGCCCAGGCGCGTTGCTGCGGCTTTAACTTTGGCGCGCAGGGCAGGAGAAATGCTTGCGCCGGGCGTGAAGGCGCGAGAGACGGCGGACTGGGATACGCCCGCCAGCCTTGCCACGTCGTGCGACGTTATTGGTCGATCAGACATCCGATGTTCTCGTTTCCAGCCCGCACTTTACTGGGCAGCCGTATCGTCCCCCGCGCCGCCAGGAAAGGTGGTTTGCGCAAGTCCCGCTCGTTATGCGGGGGCGGCGGGCGTGTGCACCGCCCCTGCATCGCCATCACTCCAGATGCGGTGCGATCAGGGCGAGGTCGGCGGCGGAGAGACGGTCGGACGCGGTACTTTTCTGGTGCCAGTAGGGATAAAGCAGCGGCGGATGGCTCACCGCTTCGAGTTGGGCGATCTCCTCGGTGGACAGCGTCAGCGCTGCGGCCTTGAGATTGTCTTCGAGCTGCGCCTCGGTGCGCGCGCCGATCACCAGGCTGGACACGGAGGGGCGGGTAAGCAGCTAGGCGAGGGCGATCTGTGCCGGGGTAGCATCGCCGCGTGCTTCGGAAATTCCCACCAGCGTTTCGACGATATCGTAGAGCGCATCGATGTCGCGTACCGGCGGTTCGTCCCAGTTCGCGGCCTTGCGGGTGCCTTCGGGTTCAGGCTTGCCGCGCCGGTATTTGCCTGAAAGCAGCCCGCCGGCCAACGGGGACCAGATGACGCTGCCGATGCCCTGATCGATACCGATCGGCAGCAATTCGTATTCGGCTTCGCGCGCCTGAAGGGTATAGTGGATCTGCTGGCCGACGGGACGGATCAGGCCTTCGCGCTCGGCGGCAGCGATCATCTTCATGACGTGCCAGCCCGAGAAGTTGGAAACCCCGACGTAGCCGATCTTGCCGGCGCGGGTCAGGTCTTCGAGTGCCGCGAGGGTTTCCTCCAGTGGCGTCAGGCCGTCCCACTCATGGCACCAGTACAAGTCGATATGATCGGTGCGCAGGCGTTTCAGGCTGGCTTCGCAGGCGCGCACGATGTGGTGCCGTGAAAGTCCGCATTCGTTGGGGCCCTTGGTGCCGGTGGGGAAGCGCACCTTGGTTGCCAGGATCATCTTTTCGCGGCGGCCGCCGGCCAGCGCTTCGCCGACGATCTCCTCGGACAGGCCGGCTGAGTAGATGTCAGCGGTGTCGATGCTGTTGACGCCGGCCTCGATGCACATGTCGATCTGCCGCTGTGCGCCTGCGACGTCGGTATTGCCGGTCTTGGCGAAGGCGCCCTGACCGCCGAAGGTCATGGTGCCGAGTGTCAGCGTGGAAATCTTGAGGCCGGAGCGGCCGAGCAGGCGATAGTCCATGAAAAAATGTCTCTCGTTGCTTCGTATTGATCGGGCGGGAGCGGCGAATGGCTTAGGCCAGCTTTGGCCAGTCTCCAGCCGCGTTGCCAACATTCTTAACATGGCTATGGCCGCCAGGTTGCATCCCGATGCAATTTATCGGATGGCCGCTCTCGGAGCGTCACAGGGTCGCCTGGAAGTGCCAGACGAATACCACCGTATTAGGCCTGCTGTCGTAGCCGCCGGGGCGCACGACGTACTGGATGCCGGGGCGGACCAGCAGCCACGGCGCCACTTGTGTGCCGTAGTTCAGTTCCCAAAGCTCCTCGCTGGTCTGGACTTCATCTCCGTCCATTTCCTCGACCCGTGCCAGGCGCGAGTTGATCTTGGCCTTGGTCCAGCTCAGGCTCAGGATGTCGTCCGGGCGGCTCGCCAGCGGGCCGCGCCAGCTCGATCCCAGTTCGTAGTAGGCAGGGATTAGGCCAGTGTCCTTGTCAGCGATGGTCGCCACGCCGAACACGGAAATGCCGCGCACGGTATCTGGCGTGGGCTTCCAGATCTGCTGTGCGGCCTGGATGATGGCACCGCTGCGCCCCTTCTTGGTCCGGGCGGCGTCGTCCTGAAGCGCGGCGCGCGAGGTCTCGTAATAGGCCGTTATCTTGTAAGTCCCGGCATAGTCGGAAGGTGTGCGGCCATGGACGTAGCCTGCCTCTACCGGGAAAAACGCGCCCTTTGTGCCGCTGAAGCCGAAATCGAAGCCGTGGCCGACCTGGTTACGGTCCGTGGCGACGTCGTAGGCGCCGGCCTGGACGTACCAGCCGCTGCGATCGCTCCACTTTATCCGGCCGCCCCATTGTCCGGTAGGGTCGTCGCGCCAGCCGCTGCTGTAGACGGGGCCCAGCGGGTGTCCGCAATTGCCGTTGTTGGTGAAGTTGCAGGTGTAGGGCAGCTTGCCGAAATCGTTACCCATCGAATAGAAACCGGCCTTCACGCTGAGCCGGCTGTCCAGGAACGTCTGTTCATAGCTCAGTTCGTTGAAGCGCACGTCCTTGCCCTGGCCGTAGAAGGCCTGATTCTGGATATAGGCGCCGGTACGGGCGCTGTTCGTGCTGTCGCCCAGGCGGTCAGTGACGATTACCCGCACAGTGCCGTGGTCGACGATCCCCAGCTTGCCCAGATCGAGATCGGCGCCGACGTTGAGATGGCTGACGACGTTGAGCCCGCTGCCCCGGTAGCCGCGCGTGTTGACTGCCGGTTCGACAACCCAGCGTGCGTTCAGGGTCACGCCGTCGGCGGCGAGCCGCTTGCGCAGGCCCCAGTTGCCGAACAGTGGCTGCTGCTTGACGCTGTCCAGCGGCTGAGCGCTCGCTGGCTGCCGAGGCTCGGCAGCGGGTGGGGGCGACGCTTCCGGGGAAGCTGCCGCCGTGGTGACCGGCTGGTCCGCTGCGTAATTCACGGTCTGCGCGGCAGCGGCGAAGGGAATGCCGCCGATGAGCAGTGCGAGGATCGGTCCAGGGTACTTCATGAAAGGTGCTGCCCCGCAGGTAGCCTTTTAGGGCGCCGAAGCCGCCAGCCGACGATGCCGATCAGGACAAGCGCGGCGAGGACCAGCCCAGTGCGGGCCATCAGCAGGATCATCGAGAGCGAGCTTTGCGCGCTGGCAACGGCGACCTGCTTTTCGGTGACGTCACCGCCGGGGCCGAAGGCGCCGCGCAGGAACGTGGCGAGCGAGGCGATCTGGTGGTCGGTCAGGGGCTGGACGAACGAGCGCTCACCGAAGCCTGGCATCATGACGTGCTGGTCGCCGACCGTCCGGTCGACACCGTGCAGGATCACGGCCACCAGATTGTTGGAGCGGGAGGCGCCGACGGTACTGTTGTGATAAAGCGAAGGGATCACGCCGTCCGGCGACCCATCACCGTCACGGCCGTGGCAGGCAGCGCACAGGCCGCTGTAGAGGCGGGCTCCTTCCTGCCGGCCCTTTGCCTCTTGCGTGCCGCGAATGTCGGCTTCGAATGTGCCCGGTTTGCCATAGCTATAGGCGGGCTGCTTGTCGCCCGCGTCATGGACGGCAGGCACGGCGGCAATGTAGGCGGCGATGGCGTCCACGTCGGAGCGGGTCATGCGCGAAAAGCTGTGGGTCACGGCCTCGGCCATGTCACCGGCGGCCTGCGCCTTGCCCGGGACGTGTCCGGTCTGAAGGTACTGCGCGATTTCCTGCTTCGACCAGCCACCGATGCCGCTCACCTTGTCGGAAGTGATGTTGGGCGCGTACCATGCGCCGAGCGGGCCACCGCTAAAGGCGGCGCTGCTTTTTTCCTCCATCAGAAAGCCGCGCGGGCTGTGACAGGTGGAGCAGTGGCCCAGTGTTTCCGCCAGATACCTGCCTCGGTTCCACTGTGCATCGTGGCCCGGGTCTGCCTGCGCCGGCCCGCCCTTCAGGAACAACGCGTTCCAGAAGCGCATGGAGGTGCGGATGTTGAAGGGAAACGGCAGGCTGGTAGCCGGCGCGGCGCGGTCGATCGGGCGGACCGCGCTCATGAAATAGGCGTAAAGCGCATGAACGTCCGCGTCGGTCAGCCCGGAATAGGAGGTATAAGGCATTGCCGGATAAAGGCGGGCACCGTCTCGGCGCACGCCTTCGCGCAAGGCGCGGCTGAATTCCGCTTCGGAATAGGCGCCGATACCGTGACTGCGCGACGGGGTGATGTTGGTGGAATAGATGCTGCCCAATGGAGAGACGATCGGATAGCCGCCGGCCATTTCGCCCGTTTCAGCGCTGCCGTTGTTGTCGCCCTTGCCCTCGGCTTGCGGGGCATTGTGGCAGGCGGCGCAGTCACCGGCGGTCGCGAGATAGCGGCCGCGCTCGACGTCCTGCGGGGTGAAGCGCGGCAGCGCGGCAGGCGGCGTTTGCGCATTGGCAGGTTGGGCCTGCGCGGCGATTGGCAGGGCCAAAGCGAGCAACATGCCCGCGAGGACGGTCCGGGCCTTCATGCCGCGAGGTCCCGCGAGATGGAATCGGCTGCCCTGATGCCCAGCGCCGCCATGGTGAGGGTGGAGTTGACGACGCTGGCCGAGGGGATCGCCCCGCCCCCCGGCAACCACAGGTTCGCATGATCGTATGTCCGGCAATCGCCGTCGACCACCGAATCGCGCTTGTCGGCGCCCATGATGACGCCGCCCATGATGTGGTTGTTGGCGTTGAGGTCGGTGGTGATGTGGAATTCTTCGGCGTTGAACAGCTTGCCGATGTGTTCAAGCTGCTCGCAGGCCTTGTCGTATCCCTTGCGGGCATAGTCGCCCAGTTCGTACTCGATGTCCGGGGACGGCAGGCCCAGCCCGTCGCGCCGGGTCTTCGACAGGGTGAGCCGATTGGCGGGGTTCGGCAGCGGCTCGAGGCTGATCGACAGGTCGACGCCGTGCGCGGCGCGGCGGCGAATCTCGGTGTCGAGCGCCTCGCCCACCAGCCCCATCGACAGCGCTTTTTTGGTCGCGGCGTGAATCTGGCTGATGTTGTTGAGGATGATCTTGTTAGCCGAATATTCGGACCGGAAAGCCCCGTCGCGCGGGCCAACCATGCAGCTGGACTGGGCAGGCCCCCGGCCCAGCCAGATCGGGCGATCGGCCAGGAACGTGCAGTGAAAGCCGCTATGGTCCATCATGTTGCGCCCGACCTGATCGGAACTGTTGGCGATCCCGCGCGGATTTTGCGCGTTCGCGGCGAGCAGGAGCAGGCGCGGGGTTTCCACGCTGTTGCAGGCGATGACGAAAGTCTTGCCCGTCGCCTTGTGGCTGACCTTGTCGGCATCGTACCAGTGGACGGCGGTGATGCGGTTGTTCTCGTCGGTGTCGATCTTGTAGACGACGGATTCTGCCAGGACCCTGGCGCCTTTGCGCTCCGCCGATTCCACCGAGTGGATGCCGTTGTACATCGCCCCGATCGGGCAGATCGGCTGGCAGTTGTTGTTACCGCAGCAGGCCGGGCGGTCGTTCCAGGGCTTCACCATGCGGCCCTGCGGGATCGGCACCAGGTTGTAGCCGTGCGGGTTCACCACTTCGGCGAACGTGGTGTCGCCATGACCCCAGGGTACCATGTCGGAAGGATAGGGCCGGCTGCGCTCCGGCGGGGACTGGCGGGCCGGGTCGTGAGGACCGGAGACCCCCATCGCCTCCTCGGCGCGGCAATAGTAGGGTTCGAGATCGTCGTAGCTGATCGGCCAGTCGCGGCCCACGCCGTAAGTGGACTGCATGGTCAGGTCGACAGGCAGGTGGCGCCAGCAGGACGCCGCCCAGTGCCAGGTCGTCCCGCCGACTGCCCGAATGTAGCCCTGCTTGAAGCCTTTGGCGTCGGGTCCGGTCAGATGGATGTAGTCGTTGGCCGGCCAATATAGCGGCGCGGTGGCATGGGGGGATTGCGGATAGGGCCCCTGGAAATCGTTGCCCGCCCGCCGTTCGAAGCTGAAGTTGCGCCAGTTTTCCACCACGTCTGCGCGGTTGAGGCGGGGCCCGGCCTCCAGCACGAGCACGGCATGGCCTTCACCTGCGAGCTGATCCGCGATCAGCGCGCCGACCACGCCGGACCCGACGATGACGACGTCTGCGGCAGCATCGCCGCCGTTGAAATCAACTTCCTTCATACGTGCGACTTTCCTGCGGTTTGCTGGGCGTCATCCGGGGTGGCCGCGTGGCTGCGGGCATCGACCGGCGGCGGGGCGGCGGTCCACCAGGCGGGGCCGCCAAGCTGATAGGTTGGCGGGAACAAGGCATCCGCGACCGGGCGGTTCATCAGCGCGTCGGCATAGGCGATGGCCTGCGCGGTCACTCCGGTGCCGACAGTGCCGGTGTACCAGGCGGCGACGACAGCCAGCGCTCCTTCGCGCTGTGCCGGCGTAGCAGCATCCAGCAGGGCGGTAAGGTCAGGGTGCTGGCGGGCCAGCGCGGCGAGCGGCGCAAACGTCGCCGCGACTTCCGGAAAGAGCTGACGAAACGCCTGGGCGGTCCTTGCCGCGATCACGGAGTCGAGATCGGGATGACCGGTGATCGCCTGCGACAGCGAAAGGAACACCGGATCCTCGGGCACCGCGAGAGCGTCTGCAGCGCCGTCCGCCTGTGACGGCGCGGCTCCGTGGCACGCAGCGAGCATCAGGCTTACCGCCGTGCCGATTGCAAAGGCGCGGCGCGTCATGCTGATGGAAATCTCCCCGGCTCCCTCGAAAGCGAGATCACTTGCCTGATCCATCGAACTACCTCCACGATGAGGCAGCAGGCCAAAGGCGAAGCGAACCCCAGCGGTCATAAAAAATATAATCGGGCCAATGCCCACAGGTCGTGTTATCCGGCCAGGAAGCATGGAGTGCTGGCCGCTAAGACCTCACCGTCATGGTTGCCGGCCTTTATCGCATCGCGATGCAAAGGCCCCACAATGCTATTGGCGTATATCCATAAAATAATTTATGGAGCGACATGTCCTTGCAACGTTTGCGCACTTTCATCGAAGTGTATCGCCACGGTTCGATCAGTGCCGCAGCGCGCGCGCTCGACCTTTCACAGCCGGCCGTCTCCCAGCATGTCGCCGGGCTTGAGGGGACGATCGGGCGATCCTTGTTCGAAAGACGCAACCAGGGCGTCGTGCCAACCGCAGCCGCGCATGAACTGGCGAAGGACCTTGGAGATCGTCTCGATGCGGCTGAAATGGCTTTGGCAGCGGCGCGGGTTCGGTCGGAAGAACTCGCCGGGACGATCCAGATCGTGGGCCAAAGCGACTTTCTTTCTGAATTCGTGACGCCGCACCTTCTGCCGCTGCTGGACAGCGGAATGTTAGTGCGGCTTCATGCGGCCGGTCCCGGCCAGCTTGAGCAGTTGCTTCTCGATGGACAGTGCGACCTCGGAATTTCGGGCTTCGTAGTGAACGACCAGCGCCTGCGCAGCGAAAAACTGCTGCGCCAACGCGTGCTTGCGGTGGCGGCACCCGCCGTTGTTGCGGAGATCGAGAAGGCGGCCGATCTTGAAGCGGCGCTACAATCGCAGCCGCTGCTTGCTCACACGTTCGAACGATCACTGGTAGATTTCTGGGCGAGCAGGCAAGCGATTACGGTCGGGACCAAGCCGGTCGCCTTCATGGCTCACAATCTTCATGCACTGCGAACGCTTGCCATGAGCGGTTATGGCTGGACCGTGATGCCCGAGTATTTCTGTCGATCCCAGATCGCGGAGGGGCGACTGCGGGCCATTTCCGGGCCCATGGAAGACCCACTGATGTCTTATTACCTCGTCTGGGCTCCCAGCGCGCTTCGCAACCCCAGAACTGCGAGCGCGCGCCAGGAACTCATCCGTAGTTTTCATGCCATGGAGCCGTGGGGCGCGGCAGGCGAGGTCAATGCAGCTTCAGGCGCGGCCGAACTATTCGGTTGACGTGACCCACGGCGATCAGCGCCGCGCCCTTGATCCATCCGTGGATGGCGATCAGATGCATCCGGTAAAGCGAAAGGTAGATGAACCGGGCCAGCCGCCCTTCCACCGCCAGCTTGCCGCCAACCAGATTGCCCATCAGCGATCCGACAGTGGAGAAGCGGCTGAGCGACACCAGCGATCCGTGGTCTTTGTAGACGAACGGGACAGGGGCCTTGTCCGTCATGAGGCGCTTGAGATTGTCGAACACCACGTCGGCCATCTGGTGGGCGGCCTGTGCGCGCGGCGGCACTGGCCGGTCCGCCCCGGGCAGCATGCAGAAGGCGCAATCCCCCATGGCGAATATGCGTTCATCCGTGATCGATTGCAGGGTCGGGTGCACGACGACCTGTCCCGATCGGGCAAGTTCCAGCCCATCGAGCCCGCCGGCGATGGACACGGCCTTGACGCCGGCGGCCCAGACCTGAAGGTCTGCCGTTATGACCTCCCCCTGACGCGTATCCATGCCGTGCGCAGTCGAGGCAGTCACTTGCGTGTCGGTGAGCACGCGGACGCCCAGCGCTTCCAGTTCATGGTGCGCGGCGGCGGCAAGCCGCTCGGGCAGGGCGGGCAGGATGCGGGGACCAGCCTCGATCAGGGTCACTTCCAGGCGGCTGCCGTCGAACACCTCGAGCCCGTAATAGCCTAGCGCTTCTGCTGCGTTGAAGAGTTCCGCCGCCAGCTCTACGCCGGTGGCGCCGCCGCCCA